>NZ_JBEAJL010000021.1:0-46537 GCF_040065275.1 Klebsiella sp. JB_Kp042 | reverse complement strand
TTCATCAGGGCAAAAATGGAATCAATAAAACCCTGCGCAGCCCGCAGGGTCAGCCGGAATACGCGTTTAATCACCAGAACGGTGGTGATGGCGAGATCAGAATAGCGCTGGGGCCTTCCTCGTGAAGAAGGTGTTGCTGACTCATACCAGGCCTGAATCGCCCCATCATCCAGCCAGAAAGTGAGGGAGCCACGGTTGATGAGAGCTTTGTTGTAGGTGGACCAGTTGGTGATTCTGAACTTTTGCTTTGCCACGGAATGGTCTGTGTTGTCGGGAGGATGCGTGATCTGATCCTTCAACTCAGCAAAAGTTCGATTTATTCAACAAAGCCGCTTTGATGTGGTATTCATCGCCGGAGGCTTTGTTAAGCGCAAATACCTTGTAGATAAAATATTCCATGCCGGATTTAAAGGGATAACCACCAGCGAGCCCGGCTTATGGTAACCAATAAGGAGTCCACGCGAATGAAAGATGAATACGTCATGGGCATCGACAATGGTGGAACCGTCACCAAGGCAGCCATCTATGACCGTAAAGGACAGGTGCTCGCCATCGCCTCAAAATCCACGCAGATGCTGACACCCCGGGAATTCCACACAGAGCGCAGTATCGATGAGCTGTGGGCCGCTAATGTCGAAGTGATTAAAAAAGCGATTGAGCAATCAGGTATCGATGCCAGCCAGATAAAAGGAGTGGCCGTCACCGGTCATGGTAACGGTCTGTATCTGGTTGACGAAGAAGGTCACCCGGTGCGTAACGGCATTATATCCACCGACAGCCGGGCAAAAGAGTACGTTGAGAGATGGCAACGCTCGCCAGAATTCCTTACCGACATTTTGCCAAAAACAATGCAGTCCATCTGGGCCGGACAACCTGTCGCCTTGCTGGCATGGCTGAAGGACTTCGAGCCCGAGACGCTGCAAAAAGCGCGTTATATTTTTATGGTCAAGGACCTGATCCGTTTTTACCTGACCGGAGAGGCTTTTCTTGAGCTGACCGATATCTCAGGCACCAACCTGATCAACGTACGTGACTGCAAGTATGACGATGAACTACTGGCATGGTGGGGACTTGATGAACTGCGGGACAAATTGCCCCCCATCAAACGCTCAACGGAATGCTGCGGAAAAATCACTGACGATGTCGCCCGTCTGACCGGTTTATGCGCAGGTACGCCGGTTTCTGGCGGGGTGTTTGATATCTCGGCCTCTTCCATTGCCTCGGGGATCAACAGTCTCGATAAGATGGCGATCGTCACCGGCACCTGGAGCATAAACGAATACGTTACCGACCACCCGGTTATTGATAAAGATCTGTTTATGACCTCCATTTATCCCATTGAGGGTAAATGGCTCATCACCGAGGCCAGCCCCACCTCCGCGAGCAACCTGGAGTGGTTTATTAACAACTTTATGGAGAGCGATCGGAAAACCTCCGCCGAGCAAGGATCGTCGGTCTATGACCTGTGCAATAAGCTGGTTTCGTCAACGACGCCGGATGAAAGCCACCTGCTGTTCTTTCCGTTCGTGTTTGGCTCTAACACCATTCCCGACGCCTCGGCCGGCTTTATCGGTGTAAACAGCTTTCATAAAAAAGCCCATTTTCTGCGGGCGATTTATGAGGGAGTGGCCTTTAGCCATCTCTACCACACCGAGCGCTTGCGCAATATTAACCCGAAGTTAAGCCGCACAATTCGTATTGCTGGCGGTGTCACGAACTCCCCGGTCTGGCTGCAGATATTCGCCGATATCTTCCAGGCCACGCTGGAAATCGTTGACGTCAAAGAGCACGGGACCCTGGGTACCGCGATGACCGCAGCCGTCATGGTGGGCTGGTTTGCAGAGGTATTTGCTGCCTCAAACGAAATGGTCCATGTCTCACGCACCGTCTCCCCTAATCCGGAAAATCACCGGGTCTACCAGACCAAATATCAGCTTTATAAAAACCTGTTATCAGAAATGCAGTCGCCGTGGAAAAGCTGCAGCAACTACATCGCGCACTAAGTGAGGAAAAAATGGATCTGAATTTAACGAATCGTACGGCCATCGTGACAGGCGGCGCAACCGGCCTGGGGAAAGAGTTTGTTCTTTCGCTCGCCAAAGAAGGCGTCAATATCTGCTTTACCTATATGCGGGAAGAAGAGCATCCCGAACGGCTGATCGAAACGGTGAAGGCCAGCGCGAACGTAGAGATCATCGCGGTTAAAACCGATCTCTCTGACGAACAGAGCCGGGAAAATCTGTTTGCCACCTGTATCGACAGACTGGGCAAAGCCGACATTCTGGTGAATAACGCCGGGATCTGGCTGAGCGGCTACGTCACCGAGATCAGCCCGCAGGACTGGGATCTGGTGATGAATGTCAATCTGAAAGCCATCTTCCATCTCAGCCAGCTATTTGTAAATCACTGCCTGCAGCATGACCGGATGGGCAGCATTCTGAATATTACCTCGCAGGCCGCGTTCCACGGCTCCACGACGGGACATGCGCACTACGCGGCAAGTAAGGCCGGTCTGGTCGCCTTTGCTATTTCTCTGGCGCGTGAAGTCGCCAAACAAAAAATCAATGTGAACAATATCGCCGTCGGGATCATGGATACTGCGATGATCCGTAAGAACATTGAGCAAAACCCTGACTATTACGTCAGTCGTATTCCGGTGGGCCGCGTGGCTCAGCCTCAGGAAATTGCCGACATCGGTGTCTTCATGGTTTCTCCTAAGACCAGCTATATGACGGGAGCAACTCTGGACGTTACCGGCGGTATGTTGATGCGTTAATCGAGGGAGAATCATTATGAAATGTCTGGCAATTGCCGATCTGTTTATCAATGCAGCAATGATGGAATCAGGACTGAAAGCGCTCAGGGATAACGGGATTGAAGTCGAAGTACGCGAGTGGTCACATGACTCCATTGAGAAACTTCAGGAAGATAATCTGCGGGTTGAACAGGAGGGCGCGGAAGCCGTGGCCTTACCGGAAGATCTGCTTCAGGGAGCGGGTGATATTGACATCCTGATCACTCAGTTTGCCCCCGTCAATACTGCGGTGTTCGATAAACTACCCACGCTGAAATATGTAGGCGTACTCCGCGGTGGCGTGGAAAACGTGAATCTTGAGGTGGCGAACGCCCGGGGCGTTGAGGTGATGAACACCCCGGGGCGTAACGCTCGCAGCGTCGCTGAATTCACGGTCGGCATGATCCTGGCGGAAATGCGCAATATCGCCCGGTCACACGATGCCCTGCGTGATAAATACTGGCGTAAAGACAGCCCGAACCATCAGGCGATCCCGGAGCTTGGCGGAAAAGTCGTGGGGCTGGTTGGCCTCGGCCATATTGCCCAACTGGTCGCGGGATTTCTCAGCGGCTTTGGCACGGAGATTATCTTTTACGATAAGTACGTTGCAGGCCATGAACGTTATGAGAAAGTCGATTCACTGGACGAACTGGTACAACGCGCCGACGTTATCTCGTTACATGCTCGCCTGACGCCGGAAACCGAAAATCTGATTAACGCACACCATTTCGCGCTGATGAAGCGCAGTGCCATCATTGTTAACACGGCACGCTCCGGGTTAATCAATGAAAAAGAGATGATTGATGCGCTCAGATCCGGGCAAATTATGGGCGCCGCGCTTGATACCTTTGATGACGAACCGCTTCCTGACGACAGTGCATTCTATACCCTGAATAACGTGACCATTACGCCCCATATTGCCGGGAGTACCATTGACGCATTCAGTAATTCGCCCAAACGCTTCGCTGAGATCCTTTTAAAGAAACTCAGTTAAATACTAAAAGAACCATTAAAGGTATTAACAGGGCCCAATGGGCACGGGTTAACTCGTGCCCAATTCGCCCGCCTTTTAAGGAATCATTATGGATATTATCAACAGCATTATTAGTCTGGGGGCATCAGTAATGATGCCAGTAATATTCTTTATTATCGCGCTTTGCTTTGGCGTTAAAATCGGTACGGCATTTAAAGCAGGGATGCTGGTCGGCATTGGTTTTGAAGGGGTGGGGCTGGTGATTGGCCTGCTGCTGACAAACCTGGGCCCGGCATCGCAGGCGATGGTTGAGCGTATCGGCCTGCAGTTAACGGTCGTTGATACCGGTTGGCCTACCGCATCGACTATTGGCTGGGGTTCGCCGCTGATGCTGCCCGTCGTGGTGGGCTTTATCGTCATCAACCTGGCCATGCTTCTGTTGAAATTAACCAAAACGGTGAATATCGATATTTTTAATTACTGGATTTTCCTGATCATGGGGTCTGTGGTCTATGCCGGAACGGGAAATTACTGGCTTTCTGTCGGTATTACTTTCGCTATTTTTGTGTTGACGCTATTGGCCGCAGATTTAACGGCGCCGTATTTACAAAAAAACTATAATCTTAAAGGGATATCATTCCCACATCTTACCTGTATAGCTTACGTGCCGTTTGGCATTGCCTGTAATTACATCATTGATAAGATCCCGCTCATCAATAAAATCAATTTCGATCCGGAAAGTATTAATAAAAAATTCGGCGTTTTTGGCGAGCCTCTTACCCTGGGGTTTGTGCTGGGACTGCTGTTGGCCTTCCTGGCTGGATATGACATTTCCGCTGCCGTTTCACTGGCCATTAAGGTTTCAGCCGCCATGCTGCTGCTGCCGAAAATGATTGAAATTCTGGTGCAGGGATTGTTGATTGTTCGTGATGCCGCTGAAGCAAAACTGAAGGCTAAATTTCCGGGGCGCGATTTTTACATCGGGATGGATACGGCGTTATTGATCGGTGAACCTTCGGTACTGGCGACCGGTCTGCTGTTAATCCCTATGGCTGTGGTGCTGTCTATCATTCTGCCCGGCAACCGCGTACTGCCCTTTGTCGATCTGGCTTCGTTAATGTTCCTGCTGGCAATGGTTACGCCGTTCTGTAAACGAAATATGTTCCGCATGTTCATAACCGGAACCCTGATCGTGACCTGCATCCTGTATGTCGGGACGGACATTTCGCAAGAATATACTCAGGCGGCGGTGAACTCACATATTCCGGTACCGGAAGGGATGGCCGAGATCACCAATATCGTCGGCGGCGCCACGACGCCTGTCGGCTGGCTGGCCGTCAAATTTGGCGAGTTTTTTAGCGCCACACCTTAGTACAAGACCACTTAAGTAAACAGAGGGCAAACTGTTGCCCTCAGTTTCTTCCACTCATTCTGTGCGCTGAATAGCTGGCTGAGCTACGCCTCTGGTTTGAACATCTGACCAGCGCGGCCGCCCCCTGCGCGGCGAGGTGACTCATTTCTTTTGTGACCCCTCCCGTTTTCAACCCTACCTGCTATGCTCCTTCTTTCCCTATTCTCAGGAGATCCCGATGCTGACTATCTGGGGCCGAAAAACTTCCTCTAACGTGCAGGCGCTGATGTGGTGTGTTGGCGAGCTTGGTCTGGACTATCTCCGCTTCGACGTGGGCCATCGCTATGGCGGTACCGACAGCGAGGCGTTTTATCAGCTCAATCCCAATCGTACGGTGCCAGTGCTGCAGGATGGCGATAATCCGCCGCTGTGGGAAACCGGCGCGATCCTTCGCTATTTAGCCAGTCGCTACGCCGACGACGCCTTCTGGCCGGGCGACCTGCTGGCTCGTACTGAGGTCGATCGCTGGGCCGAGTGGTCAAAGCAGAATATTGCCCTCGGCTTTACGGCGCCGGTGTTCTGGCGCGTGGTGCGCACGCCCGCCGCCGAGCGGGATCCGCAGGCCATCGCCGCGGCGGTGACGTCCCTGGAGCAAAAGCTGGCGATTGCCGAGGCACGTCTCGCTGGCAGTCGCTATCTGGTGGGCGATACGCTCACCCTGGCCGACATCCAGTTTGGTCATGTGCTGTACCGCTACTTTGCAATCGATATCCCCCGTCGTCCCCTCCCCCATCTTGCGGCCTATTATGCACGGCTAACCGCACGGCCCGCCTTTCGCCAACACGTCATGGTCAGCTACGACGAGCTGAAGGTCTGAAGATGGTCGGTAGCGCCTCCCGACGCTACCGACACGCTGGTTAACGCGCCATCAGGACAAACACGCCCCAGCCGAGATATTCCCGGGTCCAGGTGACGTGGTGCAGCGGCGCGGTGGTCAACTGCTGGCGAACCTCCGGCGCGAAGTCATCGTGCGGATTGGCCTCCAGCCAGCGGCGCATCGTCAGCCATTTCGCCGCTTCATAACGATCCCAGCCCTCCTGGTCCGCCAGCACCATCTCCACTACGTCATAGCCCAGTTCTCCGAAGTGGGCGACCAGCGCCGGCAGCGTCAGGAAGTCGTCGGGAGAGTGCGCGCCGCAGGCAACCGCCTCTTCCGCCGTGGCGGGGCGTTTGCGCCACCATGGCTCGCCGATCAGCAGCATGCCGCCTGGGTTAAGGCTCTGCTTCAGCAGCGCAATCGTGCCTGCCACGCCGCCGCCGATCCACGTTGCCCCCACGCAGGCGGCAATATCGCACGGCTGACTGGCGACATACCCGCTGGCATCCTGGTGCACAAAGGTCACCCGGTCGCTCACCCCGAGCGCCTCTGCCCGGGCGGCCGCCTGCTGGCTGAACAGCAGGCTCATGTCCACCCCGGTGCCGACGATCTGATGATCGCGCGCCCAGCTACAGAGCATCTCTCCGGAGCCGCTGCCGAGGTCAAGAATGGAGGCGCCCGGCGCCATTCGCAGCGCCCGCCCCAGCGTGGCGTACTTTTCCGGGGTAAAAGGGTTATGAATACGGTGTTCGCTTTCACTGATAGTAAAAATGCGAGGGATATCGATCATGGGTTTTTCTCCTTGAGAGCCATACGCCCGGGCAGCGACCCTGCCCGGGTCGCTGTATCAGCGGTTGTCCGCCTGTGCGCGAACGTTGGTCAAACCGGTGGTGTTGATCCGGTACGGCTGGCCATTCACCGACTTAATCAGCTTTTTGGTTTTGAGCTTTTTGAAGACCGCGAGGGTGCAGTCGCTCAGCAACAGCCCTTCCCGGGTGTAGCATTCGACGGCGGTAATGCGGCCGGAGGTATCGCGGACGTGCGCAATACGGCCACCTTTGGCGAGTACGTGTAAGGTCCGTTGTTCCTGACGGGATAAATTCATACTGAAACCTGTTCATTATCATGTGCGAAAACATGCCTACACCCGCAGGTGTGTGCGTAAGGTTTAAGCGCAGCGATAATCAGTCCGGCCTGGGCAGGTCGGGAAGCTGATTATCTGATAATGACATTCTCCAGCATCGAAGCCTCGGTGAGCATTGAAAGGTATTTACCGGCTGAATGTTAACACCTTCATCTGGTAAGGGTATTGCACAGATTAAAAACTGTGATCGGCGTTATGATTTACCTTCACCCTCCCCGGCATTTTGCCTTTTCCGCCCCCCGCTTTGTTCCTCAACGTTAACCACCGCCTTATCTCTCTCGCATTGTTAAATAATTGTTGTCAGATCACAAAATAGAAACAAAAAGGCCATTTCGTACGCATTTTATAAAAATGTAGATATTTTTAATTTATGGCTACGAAATGAACATCACCCTGACCTTCCATTCCATTGCGAGGAACGATCCTGATGAACGCCCTGACCGCAGTAAAACCGACATCCGCGCCGTTAGCTCAACACTTCCCTGGCTTTACCGTCGCCCCTTCCGCCCAGTCGCCGCGCCTGCTGGAGCTCACCTTTTCCGCCGACACCACCGCCCAGTTTCTGCAGCAGGTCGCGCAGTGGCCGGTGCAGGCGCTGGAGTACAAATCTTTCTTACGCTTCCAGGTGGGCAAGATCCTCGACGATCTGTGCGGCAACCAGCTGCAGCCGCTGCTGATCAAAACGCTGCTCGACCGCGCGGAAGGCGCGCTGCTGATCAACGGCGAAGGGATCGATAACGTCAGCCAGGCCGAGGAGATGGTCAAGCTGGCCACCGCCGTGGCGCACCTGATTGGCCGTTCCAATTTCGACGCCATGAGCGGCCAGTATTACGCCCGTTTCGTGGTGAAAAACGTCGATAACTCCGACAGCTATCTGCGCCAGCCGCACCGGGTGATGGAGCTGCACAACGACGGCACCTACGTCGAAGAGCAAACCGACTATGTGCTGATGATGAAGATCGACGAGCAGAACATGCAGGGCGGCAATTCCCTGCTGCTGCATCTCGACGACTGGGAGCACCTCGACGAATTCTTCCGCGACCCGCTCGCCCGCCGCCCGATGCGCTGGGCCGCGCCGCCGAGCAAAAACGTCAGCAAAGATGTCTTCCACCCGGTATTCGACGTCGACCAGTTGGGTCGCCCGGTGATGCGCTATATCGACCAGTTCGTCCAGCCGAAAGATTTCGAAGAAGGCACCTGGCTGAGCCGCCTCTCCGACGCGCTGGAGACCAGCAAAAACATTCTTTCTGTACCGGTTCCGGTAGGCAAATTTCTGTTGATAAACAACCTGTTCTGGCTGCACGGCCGCGACCGCTTTACGCCGCACCCGGACCTGCGCCGCGAGCTGATGCGCCAGCGCGGCTACTTTGCGTATTCCACGAATCATTACCAGACTCATCAATAAGGGTTTTCAGGCGAAGGAATTGAGCGGATGTATGATTTCGTGATTATCGGCGGCGGCATCATCGGCATGTCGACCGCCATGCAGTTAATTGAGATTTACCCGGACGCCCGCATTGCGCTGCTGGAAAAAGAGGCCGGCCCGGCCTGCCATCAGACCGGCCATAACAGCGGCGTGATCCACGCCGGGGTGTACTACACGCCCGGCAGCCTCAAGGCGCAGTTTTGCCTCGCCGGCAACCGCGCCACCAAAGCCTTTTGCGAGCAGAACGGCATCCGCTACGACGTCTGCGGCAAGATGCTGGTCGCCACCTCGCCGCTGGAGATGGAGCGGATGCGCGCCCTGTGGGATCGCACCGCCGCCAACGGCCTGCAGCGGGAATGGCTGAGCGCCGGGGAGCTGCGCGAGCGCGAACCGAACATCAGCGGACTCGGCGGGATCTTCGTCCCTTCCAGCGGCATCGTCAGCTATCGCGACGTGGCGGCGGCGATGGCGAAGAACTTCGAATCGAAAGGCGGCGCCATCGTCTACAACGCCGAAGTCAGCGCCCTGAAAGAACACGCCAGCGGCGTGGTCGTCCACACCCGCCAGGGCGGCGAGTATGAAGCCTCGACGCTGATTACCTGTTCCGGGCTGATGGCCGATCGACTGGTGAAAATGCTCGGCGTCGATCCCGGGTTTATCATCTGCCCGTTCCGCGGGGAGTATTTCCAGCTCGCTCCGCAGCACAATCAGATCGTCAACCATCTGATCTATCCGATCCCCGATCCGGCGATGCCGTTCCTCGGCGTCCACCTGACCCGCATGATCGACGGCAGCGTCACCGTCGGCCCCAACGCCGTGCTGGCCCTGAAGCGCGAAGGCTATCGCAAGCGCGATATTTCGCTGGCCGATACCCTGGAGATCCTCACCTCGCCCGGCATTCGCCGGGTACTGCAAAACAACCTGCGCTCCGGGCTGGGCGAAATGAAAAATTCGCTGTGCCGAAGCGGCTATCTGCGGCTGGTGCAGAAATACTGCCCGAGCCTGACATTGCGCGATTTGCGCCCGTGGCCGGCCGGCGTGCGGGCGCAGGCGGTATCGCCGCAGGGCAAACTGATCGACGATTTTCTCTTCGTCACCACCGCGCGTTCCATTCACACCTGTAACGCGCCGTCACCCGCGGCGACGTCGGCTATCCCGATCGGCGCGCATATCGTCAGCAAGGTGCAGACCCTGCTGGCCAGCCAGAGCAATCCCGGACGCACGCTGCGTGCGGCACGTAGCGTGGAGACACTACACGCCGCTTTTACCCGTTAACCCCCTGAAGACAGGAAGCGATTATGCAACTCAACGATATGACTCTGTTTCGCCAGCAGGCGCTGATTGATGGTCAGTGGCGCGATGCGCCCAACGGCGACGTGATTGCGGTGACCAACCCGGCCAACGGCGAGCAGCTCGGCAGCGTGCCGAAAATGGGCGCTGACGAAACCCGACAAGCGATCGAAGCCGCTAACCGCGCCCTTCCCGCCTGGCGCGCCCTCACCGCCAAAGAGCGGGCGAATATTCTGCGCCGCTGGTTCGATCTCATGCTGGAGAACCAGGACGATCTCGCCCGTCTGATGACCCTCGAGCAGGGGAAACCGCTGGCGGAAGCCAAAGGCGAAATCAGTTACGCCGCCTCCTTTATTGAATGGTTCGCCGAAGAAGGTAAACGCATTTACGGCGACACCATTCCGGGCCACCAGGCCGACAAGCGCCTGCTGGTGATTAAGCAGCCCATCGGCGTCACCGCCGCCATCACCCCGTGGAACTTCCCGGCGGCGATGATCACCCGCAAAGCGGGCCCGGCGCTGGCCGCGGGCTGCACCATGGTCCTGAAACCGGCCAGCCAGACGCCGTTTTCCGCGCTGGCGCTGGCCGAACTGGCGAATCGCGCCGGGATCCCCGCCGGGGTGTTCAACGTCGTCACCGGCTCAGCCGGCGCGGTCGGCGGCGAACTGACCAGCAACCCGCTGGTACGCAAGCTCTCCTTTACCGGCTCGACCGAGATTGGCCGCCAGCTGATGGAGCAGTGCGCGAAAGACATCAAAAAAGTCTCCCTGGAGCTGGGCGGCAACGCGCCGTTTATCGTCTTCGACGATGCCGATCTCGATAAAGCCGTCGAGGGGGCGCTGGCGTCGAAGTTCCGCAACGCCGGGCAAACCTGCGTCTGCGCCAACCGCCTGTACGTCCAGGACGGGGTGTATGACCGTTTCGCCGAGAAGCTGCAGCAGGCGGTGGAAAAACTGCGCATCGGCGACGGCCTGCAGGAGGGCGTCACGACCGGCCCGCTGATCGACGAGAAAGCCGTCGCCAAAGTTGAAGAACACATTGCCGACGCCATCGCCAAAGGCGCAAAGGTGGTCACCGGCGGCAAACCGCACGCCCTGGGCGGCAACTTCTTCCAGCCCACCATCCTGGTCAACGTGCCCGACAGCGCCAAAGTGGCGAAAGAGGAGACCTTCGGCCCGCTGGCCCCGCTGTTCCGCTTTAAAGATGAAGCCGACGTCATTGCCCAGGCCAACGATACCGAGTTCGGTCTCGCCGCCTATTTCTACGCCCGCGATCTGAGCCGTGTGTTCCGCGTCGGCGAAGCGCTGGAGTACGGCATCATCGGCATCAATACCGGAATTATCTCCACCGAAGTCGCCCCGTTCGGCGGCGTTAAGGCCTCCGGCCTCGGCCGCGAAGGGTCGAAGTACGGCATCGAAGACTACTTAGAAATCAAATACATGTGTATTGGCCTTTAACAGGAGTGACGGATGAACAGCAATAAAGCAATGATGGCGCGTCGCAACGACGCGGTCCCGCGCGGCGTCGGCCAGATCCATCCTGTCTTCGCCGAGCGCGCGGAGAACTGCCGGGTGTGGGACGTCGAAGGGCGGGAATATCTCGATTTTGCCGGCGGTATCGCGGTGCTCAATACCGGCCACCTGCATCCGCAGATTGTCGCCGCCGTGGAGGACCAGCTGAAAAAACTGTCCCATACCTGCTTCCAGGTGCTGGCCTACGAGCCCTACCTGGCGCTGTGCGAAAAGATGAACCAGAAGGTGCCTGGTGATTTCGCCAAGAAAACCCTGCTGGTGACCACCGGGTCGGAAGCGGTGGAGAACGCAGTGAAGATCGCCCGCGCGGCAACCGGGCGCAGCGGCGCGATCGCCTTCACCGGCGCCTATCACGGCCGCACTCACTACACCCTGTCGCTGACCGGTAAAGTGAATCCATACTCCGCCGGTATGGGCTTAATGCCGGGTCACGTCTATCGCGCCCTCTATCCGTGCGCGCTGCACGGCGTCAGCGATGAAGAGGCGATCGCCAGCATCCATCGTATCTTCAAAAACGATGCCGCGCCGGAAGATATCGCCGCCATCATTATCGAGCCGGTGCAGGGTGAAGGCGGATTCTATGCCGCCTCCCCGGCCTTTATGCAGCGTCTGCGCGCCCTGTGCGACGAGCACGGCATTATGCTCATCGCCGATGAAGTACAGAGCGGCGCGGGCCGCACCGGTACCCTGTTCGCCATGGAGCAGATGGGCGTCGCGGCGGATATCACCACCTTCGCCAAATCCATCGCCGGCGGTTTCCCGCTGGCGGGCGTCACCGGCCGCGCGGAGGTGATGGACGCCATCGCCCCGGGCGGACTGGGCGGCACCTACGCCGGCAACCCCATCGCCTGCGCCGCCGCCCTGGCGGTATTGCAGATTTTCGAGCAGGAGAATCTGCTGGAAAAAGCCAACCAGCTCGGCGATACCCTGCGCCAGGGCCTGCTGGCGATCGCAGAAGATCATCCGGAGATCGGCGACGTGCGCGGTCTGGGAGCGATGATCGCCATTGAGCTGTTTGAAGAGGGCGACCACAGCAGGCCGAACGCCAGGCTGACGGCGGATATTGTCGCCCGGGCGCGCGACAAAGGTCTGATCCTGCTCTCCTGCGGGCCGTACTACAACGTGCTGCGCATCCTGGTGCCGCTGACCATCGAAGAGGCGCAGATCGAGCAGGGGCTGAAGATCATCGCCGACTGCTTTACCGAGGCGAAACAGGCATAGCACACCAGACATGCGGACACGAAGTACGTTAGTAAGGGAATAAAGACGAGACCTGCAAAACAACAATAATACGCGTGCCCCGGCGCGGGAATGTCGGGGCGCTCTCCCAGGTGACACACTTCGAGAGGGTAAATGATGGGGCAACTGTCGCAATCACAGGATTTAGGGGCGGGGCTGAAGTCGCGCCACGTCACGATGTTATCTATCGCCGGGGTGATCGGCGCGAGTTTATTTGTCGGATCCAGCGTCGCCATTGCCGAGGCGGGCCCGGCGGTGCTGCTGGCCTATCTGTTTGCCGGGCTACTGGTGGTGATGATTATGCGTATGCTGGCCGAAATGGCGGTCGCCACGCCGGATACCGGCTCCTTTTCCACCTATGCCGATAAAGCCATCGGCCGCTGGGCGGGGTATACCATCGGCTGGCTGTACTGGTGGTTTTGGGTATTGGTTATTCCGCTGGAAGCCAATATCGCGGCGATTATTTTGCATTCATGGGTGCCGGGCGTCCCGGTGTGGCTGTTCTCTCTGGTCATCACCCTCGCCCTCACCGGCAGTAATCTGCTGAGCGTCAAAAACTACGGCGAATTCGAGTTCTGGCTGGCGCTGTGCAAAGTGGTCGCTATTCTGGCGTTTATCGTACTGGGCGCGGTCGCTATTACCGGCTTTTATCCGTATGCCGAGGTGAGCGGCATTTCGCGTCTGTGGGATCACGGCGGCTTTATGCCCAACGGCTTCGGCGCGGTGCTGAGCGCGATGCTGATCACCATGTTCTCGTTTATGGGCGCGGAGATTGTCACTATTGCCGCCGCCGAATCGGATACCCCGGATAAACATATCGTGCGCGCCACCAACTCGGTGATCTGGCGTATCTCTATTTTTTATCTGTGCTCGATCTTTATCGTCGTCGCCCTCATCCCATGGAATATGCCGGGGCTGAAGAGCATCGGCTCCTACCGCTCGGTGCTCGAGCTGCTGCATATTCCCTATGCCAAGCTGATTATGGACGGCGTGATCCTCCTGTCGGTCACCAGCTGTCTGAACTCGGCGCTGTATACCGCCTCGCGGATGCTCTACTCCCTGAGCCGCCGCGGCGATGCGCCGGCCTTCATGGGGCGGACCAACCGCAGCAAAACGCCGTACGTGGCGGTGCTCCTCTCCACCGGCGCGGCGTTCCTCACCGTGGTGGTGAACTACTACGCGCCTGCCAAGGTGTTTAAATTCCTCATCGACAGCTCCGGCGCCATCGCCCTGCTGGTCTATCTGGTGATCGCCGTTTCGCAACTGCGGATGCGTAAAATCCTTCAGGCGCAAGGCGGCGAGATCCGTCTCAGAATGTGGCTCTATCCGTACCTGACATGGCTGGTGATCGCCTTTATCACCTTCGTGCTGGTGGTGATGCTGTTCCGTCCGGCGCAGCAGCTGGAGGTGATCTCTACCGGCCTGTTAGCATTGGGAATTATTTGTACGGTACCGATTATGTCGCGCTGGAAAAAGCTGGTATTGTGGCAAAAACTGCCGCTGCAAAATACGCGTTAACCCTGTTCCCGGCCCCCGCCGGGAAGAGTATTCAGGAGTAAGATCATGACCGCCATTTCCCAGGCGACGGCCATTGACGGGTACCGTTGGTTAAAAAACGACATCATCCGCGGGGTCTACCAACCCGATGAGAAGCTGCGGATGAGCCTGTTGACCTCGCGCTATGCCCTGGGGGTCGGTCCGCTGCGCGAGGCGCTTTCGCAGCTGGTGGCCGAGCGGCTGGTGACGGTGGTCAATCAGAAAGGCTATCGGGTGGCGCCCATGTCGGAACAGGAGCTTCTCGATATCTTCGACGCGCGCGCCAACATGGAAGCCATGCTGGTGCGCCTCGCCATCGAGCGCGGCGGCGATGAGTGGGAGGCGGAGCTGCTGGCCCGCGCCCATCTGCTCAACAAGCTGGAGTCGTGCGAGGCAAGTGAGCGCTTACTCGATGAGTGGGACCAGCGCCACCAGGCGTTTCACACCGCCATCGTCGCCGGCTGCGGTTCGCAGTATCTGCTGCAAATGCGCGAGCGGCTCTTCGATCTGGCAGCCCGCTACCGTTTTATCTGGCTGCGCACCACCGTCCTGTCGGTGGAGATGCTGGAAGATAAGCATGTCCAGCATCAGACCCTGGTGGACGCTATTCTGGCGCGCGACGCCGAGCAGGCCAGCGCGCTGATGCGCGAGCACTTACTGACGCCGATCCCGATTATTCAGCAGGCGATGGCCGGCAAGCTGCAGCCGCAGGCAGTGTGAGTCAGGTGGCGGGGTGGAGAGTGCGGGTGGGGCGGCAAAGTCTTCGTCACGCTCCTCCACGCCGCACGGGCGTGGAGGAATCGTATCTGTAGATCAATCAGGCGCGCAGGCGAACCGGCTCGCTGAAATCGTCGGCCGGTTCCAGCTTCAGATTAAAGGTGGTCAGCAGCGCTGCGGCGCGCTCGTGAAACTCGCGCAGCGTTTTTTCCAGTCTGTCGCTCACTTCCGGGTCGTCAATGTCGACCGCCTGCCATGACCCTTCTTTATTGAACAGGCCAAACTGGTAGCTATAGGTGAAACGTGACTCTTGTGCTTCCATTTCCATCCACCAGCCCCAGAATTCACGCTTCTCCGGTGCGGGCTTAACGTTGACGCAAACTGCCAGGCAATCGAAAAAGAAACGGTTGTCATGGCACTGCTCTTCGCGAATGTAAGGCCCTAGCGCCGTGAATTTCTTGATCAACTTACTTTTCAGGTGTCCACTCGGTAACGTCATTGCGATCTCCTTTAGTGATGCAACTGTTTTACCAAACCAATAGAATTTAGCAATAAATTAACCAAATCTATGGTTGATCCAGCGGGCGATCTGTCGCAATGCGTGATCAAAATTGCGATACACCGGGTTAAACGGGATCTCCAGCAGTTTGCCATCGGCAGATGACGAGGTGATTAACCGCGACTCCTCTTCGGGGCTGAACGGATCGTCCTTCCAGAAGCCGGAGAGCATCGGCGTCGGGCAACGGCGTCCCAGCAGTCCCTGGGTTTTTAACGAGTAGCGGTTGAGCTCCACGCGCAGCGCTTCATCGGACGCGTCATGCATGCCCAGCCGCGAGGCCAGCACGTCGAGGTACATTTCCGGCACGCGCCCCTGATGCAGAGGATCCACCAGCAGACCGTGGACCACCGGCCCCAGACAGGCTACGGCCTTCAGCCGCTGCGGCTCCAGGTAACCGAGACGCACCGCGATATTGGCGCCAAAACGGAAGCCGAAGGCGGCGACCCGGGTATGGTCGATCCATGGCACATTTTCCAGATGGCGCAGCGCGTGCTGATGCAGCAGGCTGGTGTCCTGATTCAGCGTCCATTTTGACGAGAAGCCAATGGAGGGCATATCAATGGTCAGCATGGCAATGCCGAGCGGTGAGAAGTAGTTCTCATACAGGTTGTAATAATCCGTCTGCAGCGAGTCCAGCCCCCCACACATCAGCACCGTCGGAAACGGCCCCTCGCCTTTCGGCATATGCAAAAAGCCGGTGATCGGCGAACCGCCAGGGATGGTGAACTCCAGCTCGCGCAGGGCGCCAGGCAGCCGCTGGGCGGCCTCTTCATACGCCCGGTTGGCTAAAGCCTGCGCCTGTTCCGCCAGCTCATCGCCTTTAATATGCGGATAAGCGGCAATGCTGTACAGGTTCGAAGCATGCAGCCAGTGGCGGCCGCTCAGCAAAGGATCGGCTTCCTGCCCGGCCTTTTGCTGCCACTGCATCGCCTCTTTCGCCCACTCAAAGATCCAGTTGCCGCCGCGATAGCCGATGACGGTATCGAACAGCTCGGGATCCGTTCGTTCGGCCTCGCTCATCACAATGCGCGCTTGCACATCAAGGATCTCCTGCGGGGTTACGCCGCGCCAGATCCACATTAAGCGATTGATCAGACGGTACCAGTGTTCGACGTGATTGCCGCTCAGCGCTGACTGCATCGCCTGGGGTTTTCCAGCAGAAAACCGGCGCACCAGCGTAGAGGTTTCGGGATGTTTGAAGCGAGGTTTAAACAGCGTTTCGCTGAGGTTAGCCTGTGACATGTGCAGTCTCCGTCGTAGTGCCACTCCGGATATTGTAACCTGCTATAGGATAAAAAAAACCACGCCCGGCAAGCCGGGCGTGGTAAATAGCACTGTCCTGAAGAATTAACGACCTGCGATAGGCGGTACAAACACCACGCCCATATCCCACGGCTGTTCAATCCAGGTATCCTGCGGAATATCAACCACGTAATCATCCACCAGCGGACGGCCTGCCGGCTTGGCGAAAATGGTGACGAAGTGCGCTTTGGGATACATTTCGCGGATCGCCACGGCGGTCCCGCCGGTATCCACCAGATCGTCGATAACGATAAAGCCTTCGCCATCGCCTTCCGCACGTTTCAGTACTTTCAGCTCGCGCTGGTTATCATGGTCGTAGCTGGAGATGCATACGGTATCAACATGACGAATGCCCAGTTCACGCGCCAGTAAGGCCCCCGGTACCAGTCCACCGCGGCTAACGGCAATAATGCCTTTCCATTGCTCAACCGGCAGCAGACGGCTGGCCAGTTTGCGGGCGTGAATCTGCAACATGTCCCAGGTGACGACGTATTTTTCGCTCATGTGAAGTGTCCCAGCCTGTGTAATACGGCTTAAATAATGTTCGAGGGGGAAAATGGTTGCGCGAGATTATAGAGATCTGACGCACTAAAAACCAGTGTTAAGCGGTTTGCGCAACGCTTTTTGCGTTGTTTACACTACCTGCGGCGGTGGAAAGTGGTATTCTCACCCCCATCGCGCAAGCCCGGGCTTGTTGTGTATTTTAACGCTAACCCTCGTCCTGCAACCGCTGTATGCAGGAGTCTGTAAGGAGACTTACCGTGTCTGAACTGTCTCAACTATCCCCGCAGCCGCTTTGGGATATTTTCGCCAAGATTTGCTCCATCCCGCACCCGTCCTATCACGAAGAACAGCTCGCCGAGCACATTATGGGTTGGGCAAAAGAAAAAGGCTTACACGCGGAACGCGACCAGGTTGGCAACATTCTGATTCGTAAAGGCGCGACTGCCGGTATGGAAAACCGTAAGCCGGTAGCGCTGCAGGCGCACCTCGATATGGTGCCGCAGAAAAATAACGACACCGTCCACGACTTCGCCAAAGATCCGATCCAGCCGTACATTGACGGCGAATGGGTGAAAGCGCGCGGCACCACGCTGGGCGCGGACAACGGTATCGGGATGGCGTCCGCACTGGCGGTACTGGCCGACGACAGCGTCGCTCACGGCCCGCTGGAAGTGCTGCTGACCATGACCGAAGAAGCCGGTATGGACGGCGCCTTCGGTCTGCAGGCCAACTGGCTGCAGGCCGATATCCTGATCAACACCGACTCCGAAGAAGAAGGCGAAATCTATATGGGTTGCGCCGGCGGGATCGATTTCACCTCTAACCTGGCGCTGACCCGCGAAGCGATTCCGGCCGGTTTCCAGAGCTTTAAAGTGACTTTAAAAGGGCTGAAGGGCGGCCACTCCGGCGGTGACATCCATCTCGGTCTGGGTAACGCCAACAAGCTGCTGTCGCGCTTCCTTGCCGGTCATGCCGATGAGCTGGATCTGCGTCTGGTCGATTTCAACGGCGGTACGTTGCGCAACGCCATCCCGCGTGAAGCGTACGCTACTGTCGCCGTCGCCGCGGATAAAGCCGATGCGCTGAAAGCGCTGGTGAATACTTACCAGGCGCTGCTGCAAAACGAGCTGGCGGCCAAAGAGAAGAACCTGGTGGTGCTCCTGGAAGCGGTAGAGAACGACAAAGCGGCGCTGACTCAGGCCTCCCGCGACGGTTTCATCCGCCTGCTGAACGCCACGCCGAACGGGGTTATCCGCAACTCTGACGTGGCGAAAGGCGTAGTAGAAACCTCGCTGAACGTCGGCGTCGTCACCATGACCGATGACAATGTGCAGATCCACTGCCTGATCCGCTCGCTGATCGACAGCGGCAAAGACTATGTGGTCAGCATGCTGGAATCTCTGGGTAAACTGGCGGGGGCGAAAACCGAAGCCAAAGGCGCTTACCCTGGCTGGCAGCCGGACGCCAACTCGCCGGTGATGCACCTGGTGCGCGAGACTTACCAGCGTCTGTTCAACAAGACGCCGAACATCCAGATCATCCACGCCGGTCTGGAATGCGGTCTGTTCAAAAAACCGTATCCGGAAATGGACATGGTCTCCATCGGGCCAACCATTACCGGTCCGCACTCCCCGGATGAGCAGGTCCATATCGAGAGCGTCGGCCAGTACTGGACGCTGCTGACCGAGCTGCTGAAAGCCATTCCGGCTAAATAAGCCCCACCACCGGCGGCAGCCCGCCGCCGGTTTCTCCCTCGCCTCACCTTAGCGTCCCGCGCTTTCCATCCGGTAGTTAATAAACCACTCCCCGCGCGCCGCCACCCGCTGCTCAGCCACCACCTTAAAGCCATGGGCCGTAAAACAGGGTCTCGCGGTAATGCTGGCGTCCACCGTCAGGATTTGCGCAGGATACTGAGCGCAGAGCGCCTCGATAAGCGCGCCGCCGATACCCTGCCGGCCGTGATCCGGCGAGACAAAGAGCAAATCGATATGCGTCCCGATGGCGGTGATAAAGCCAACCGGTTGACTCTCTATCTCCGCCACCAGCCCGTTTGCATCAGCCAGCTTTTGCCGCCAGCGTGTCTCATCCACCTGCGCCCAGGCCGCAATCTGCGCCGGAGTATAGTCCCGGCAGGCCGTTTCCCGCACCGCGCGCAGGAATATCCGACAGAGCAGTGGTAAATCGTTGTCGCGGTAAGGACGAATGTGCATGGTTAAATCCCTAATAAAAGCTGCCTTTCCAGCTGCGGATCGAGGAGCGTCACGTGGAGCCCAACCAGGCGCACGCCACGTCCGCCGCGGCGCTCATCCCAGGCCTTGCGCGCGGTGGCAATCAGATCCGCTTTGTTCAGCTGCGGCCAGACGTGCTCCTGGGTGGTCAGCTGGAAGTCATTGAATTTCAGTTTAATACCCTGACGGGCGATCAGCAGGTCCGGTTTGACCTTCGCCAGCCGGCGCTCCAGTTCGGGATAGAGATTTTCGATAATCGCTTCGCACTCTGACCATTCATGGATATCTTCCGCTAACGTCCGCTCCACTCCCACCGACTTGCGCTGCCGGTCGTTATGGATTTCCCGCTCATCAATCCCGTGGCTGCGCTCCCACAAAATACGGCCGAATTTACCGAAGCGCTTAAGCAGCATGGCCAGATCGCTGTTCTGCACATCGCCGCAGGTACGCAGGCCCATATTTTCCAGCTTCGCCGCCGATACCTTCCCGACGCCGGGTATTTTCGCCAGCGGCAGCGCCCGTACAAACTCAGCCACCTGATGGGGAGCGATAACGAACTGGCCGTTGGGTTTATTCATGTCGGAGGCGATTTTGGCAAGAAACTTTACCGGCGCTACCCCCGCCGAGGCGGTGAGGCGCAGCTCCCGTTCGATGGTTTCGCGGATCTCCTGGGCGATCAGGGTGGCCGACCCGTGACAATGCACGCTGTCGCTGACATCAAGATAGGCTTCATCCAGCGACAGCGGCTCAATGCGCGAGGTATAGCGGGAGAAAATTTCGCGGATATGGTTCGAGGCTTCTTTGTAGGCATCAAAGCGGCCGGGAAGCAGCGTGAGATGCGGGCACAGCTTGAGCGCCGTCGCCGTCGGCATGGCGCTACGCACGCCAAACTTACGCGCAGGATAGTTCGCGGTACTAATCACGCCACGCTGTACCCGACTGCCGCCTATCGCGAGAGGTATATCGCGCAACGCCGGGTTGTCGCGCATCTCCACCGCCGCAAAGAAACAGTCCATATCGACATGGATAATTTTACGCATCGTCAGACTCAACACTGTATACCCATACAGCATAGCA
Organism: Klebsiella sp. JB_Kp042; assembly: GCF_040065275.1. Lineage (NCBI taxonomy): Bacteria > Pseudomonadati > Pseudomonadota > Gammaproteobacteria > Enterobacterales > Enterobacteriaceae > Klebsiella > Klebsiella sp. JB_Kp042. Next base: position 25,988 of record NZ_JBEAJL010000021.1, on the reverse strand, counting down.
AAACTCGCTGCGAATTTTATGCTTTTTTTATTTCATCGCCCAGAAAAGCGGTTAAAACATAAAACCGCAATAAATTATGTTTATTTTCATAATGTTAACCGATAAATCTGGAAGATATAATCATGAAGAAAATACTTACCGCACTTTGCCTGCTGGCCTCCGCCGGCGCCTGGGCCGCCCCGCAGCTGATTGCCCATCGCGGCGGCACCGGCGATGCGCCAGAAAATACCCTGCCGGCCATTAAGCTGGCGCTGGAGAATAACGCCGAGGCCATCTGGGTCACGGTGCAGTTAAGCCACGACGGCGTGCCGGTGCTCTACCGGTCAAGCGATCTTTCCGCATTGACCAATAGCGAGGGCAACGTTTCCAGTTTGACCGCCGCCGAGCTGGCGAAAGTCGATGCCGGCTGGAAATGGGGTGATGACAGCCACCCCTGGCGCGGCAGGCAGGCCACCATTCCCACGCTGCAAGCCGTTTTGCAGCAATGGCCGCACACGTTCTTCTACATCGACATTAAATCTCCGGATGCCGACCCGACCGTGATGGGCGAGCGCCTGCTTGCGGTGTTAAAAGCTACGCACAGCCTCGATCGCGTGCGGGTCTATTCCACCGAAGACCGCTATATCGCCGCGCTGCCGCCGGCTATTCCCCGCTTCGTCACCCGCAGCGAAACCCGCACCAGACTTGCCAGTATTTCGCTCAGCCATCAGTGCCAGCCTGCCAGCCAGCGCGAAGGCGAGCAATGGTATGGGCTGGAGCTGAAGCGCAAGGTAGAGGTGGTGGAGAAATTCACCCTTGGGGAAGGGGTCTCCCCGGCGACGCTCACCTGGGATAAAGAGGCGATGGATTGCTTCCGCTCGCAGGGTAAAGCGCACATTATCTTCTTCGGCATCAACAGTGCGGAAGATTACCGCACGGCGAAAGAGCTGGGCGCTGACGGCGTGATGGTCGATTCCCCGGCGCAAGCGAAAAGCTGGCAGTAAGGGAGTCAATGGCTAAAAAAGGCCGCGAAAGCGGCCTCACGTTGCTGGCATGTTGTTGCCGGGTGGCGGCTACGCCTTACCCGGCCTACCCTTCCAGGACTGGCTGTTAACTCACCGCCGGGCCTGGGGCAGTTGAAACTACCGGTGCTGGCCGGAGCCCGGAGGCGGCGGCGACTGGCCGCCCCCGGTGCGCTCCCTGCGCCATGAGTGGCATCACGCAAAAGAAATATCGGAAGCGCAATCTGCCCGGAAACCTCACAGATTACAAAATGCGCCGCTGCTGGCGCTGCGCCTCGCGGGCGAGACGTTTCTTTCGCGCGTCGCAAGGCTCAGGACAGTCGCAGACTTTCTCCAGTCCCAGCGAGGAGATCCCGCCGCAGCTGCCCTGAATGCTCTTGCGCTTCACCAGGTAGCCCAGCGACATCCCGAGGATCACCAGCGCAAAAATCACAAAGGTTGCGACAAACACCGTCAGCATCGTCAGCCTCCAAAGTCGTCGAGCAGAATATTCTCGTCCTCGACGCCCAGATCCTTCAGCATCTTAATCACCGCGGCATTCATTACCGGCGGCCCGCACATGTAGAACTCGCAGTCTTCCGGCGCCGGATGATCGCGCAGATAGTTCTCGTACAGAACGTTATGGATAAAGCCGGTATGCCCCGTCCAGTTATCTTCCGGCAGCGGATCGGAGAGCGCAACGTGGAAGGTAAAGTTCGGGTTATCCCGCGCCAGCTGTTCAAACTCATCATCGTAGAACATCTCGCGCAGCGAGCGCGCTCCGTACCAGAAGCTGATTTTGCGTGTGCTGTGCAGGCGCTTGAGCTGGTCGAAAATATGCGAACGCATCGGCGCCATCCCGGCGCCGCCGCCGATAAACACCATCTCGGCGTCGGTCTCTTTGGCAAAGAACTCGCCGAACGGCCCCGAAATCGTCACCTTATCGCCCGGCTTCAGCGACCAGATATAGGACGACATGATCCCCGGCGGGGCATCCGGCACCTTCGGCGGCGGCGTCGCAATGCGTACGTTGAGCATAATGATGCCCTTCTCTTCCGGATAGTTAGCCATCGAGTAGGCGCGCAGGGTCGGCTCTTTCACCTCAGAGACGTAGCGGAACAGGTTGAACTTGTCCCAGTCCGAGCGGTATTCATCCGGGACATCGAAGTCAGCATAGGCCACTTTATGCGGTGGGCATTCGATCTGAATATAGCCCCCGGCGCGGAACGGCACCACCTCCCCCTCGGGGATCCGCAGCTTGAGCTCTTTAATGAAAGTGGCTTTGTTATCATTGGAGATAACTTCGCATTCCCATTTTTTGACGCCGAAGATTTCTTCCGGTAGCTCAATCTTCATGTTTTGCTTCACCGCGACCTGGCAGGCCAGACGGCAGCCGGCTTTGGCTTCGCGTTTGGTAATATGCGAAAGCTCGGTCGGCAGGATATCGCCGCCACCCTCTTTGATAGTCACCCGACACTGGCCGCAGGAGCCGCCGCCGCCGCAGGCGGAGGAGACAAAAATCCCGTTGCTGGACAGCGTGTTCAGCAGCTTATCCCCCGCCGGGGTACGGATCTGCTTATCCGCTTCGTTATTGATCTCAATAACCACGTCGCCCGCGTTCACCAGCTTTGAGCGCGCTGCCAGGATAAGCCCCGACAGCACCAGCACAATCAGCGTGAACATCACGACGCCAAGAATAATTTCCATACTTATTCGCCCTTATAGCTGCACGCCGGAGAAGGACATAAAGCCCAGCGCCATCAACCCGGTAGTGATAAAGGTGATCCCTAACCCGCGCAAACCGGCAGGCACGTTGGCGTACTTCATCTTTTCGCGGATCCCCGCCATCGCCACGATCGCCAGCATCCAGCCGATGCCGGAGCCGAAGCCGTAAACGATGGATTCCGGGAAGTTGTAATCACGCTGCACCATGAACGACACACCGCCGAAAATCGCGCAGTTAACCGCAATCAGCGGCAGGAAGATCCCCAGCGCGTTGTATAGCGCCGGGAAGTACTTATCGAGGATCATCTCGAGGATCTGCACCAGCGCGGCGATCACCCCGATAAAGGTGATGAAGTTCAGGAAGCTGAGGTCTACCCCCTCCACCAGCGCGCCGTCGCGCAGCACCAGGTTATACACCAGGTTGTTGATCGGTACGGCAAGACCCAGCACCACCGTCACCGCAACGCCGAGGCCGAAGGCGGTGGAGACCTTTTTCGACACCGCGAGGAAGGTACACATCCCGAGGAAAAAGGCCAGCGCCATGTTCTCAACAAACACCGCGCGGACAAACAGGCTAATGTAATGAGCCATCATCGATTACTCCTTTTCCTGCTGTTCAGGCTTCCAGCTACGCAGGGCCCAAATCAGTAAACCGATAATGAAGAACGCGCTCGGCGCCAGCAGGAACAGGCCGTTCGGCTGATACCAGCCGCCGTTCTGCACCGTCTCCAGCACCGTGATACCGAACAGCTTGCCGCTGCCGATAAGCTCGCGCAGGAAGCCGACGATAATCAGGATCGCGCCGTAGCCGAGACCGTTGCCGATACCGTCCATAAAGCTGGCCAGCGGCGGCGACTTCATGGCGTAAGCTTCGGCGCGGCCCATCACGATGCAGTTGGTGATGATAAGCCCGACGAATACCGACAGCTGCTTGGAAGTCTCATAGGCGAAAGCCCGCAGTAGCTGATCCACCACGATAACCAGCGAGGCGATGATCGCCATCTGCACGATGATGCGCACGCTGTTGGGAATGTGGTGGCGGATCATCGAGATAAACATGCTGGAGAACGCCGTCACCAGGGTCACCGCAATGGTCATCACGAAGGCGGTTTCCAGTTTAGTGGTGACCGCCAGCGCGGAGCAGACGCCCAGCACCTGCAGGGCGATGGGGTTATTGGCGATGAGCGGCCCCACCAGCACGCGCTTCACCTCTTTCATCTCGCTCTGTTCAGCCATTGTTCAGCCCTCCTTCACGCACCTTTTTCAGGAACGGACCAAAGCCCAGTTCACCCATCCAGAAATCAAAGCTGTGCTGTACGCCATTTGACGTCAGCGTGGCGCCCGATAAGCCATCAACCGCATGCAGGTCACCAGCGCGCGCGCCGCCTTTGACCACTCTCAGCGCCGGCATGCCGTTGTCATCCAGCACCTGCTTGCCGACAAACTGCTGGCGCCAGTTCGGGTTCTCCACTTCGCCGCCCAGCCCCGGGGTCTCCCCCTGGTCATAGTAGGTAATGCCTTTCACCGTGCGGCCATCGACGTCCAGCGCCACGAAGGCGTACATCATCGACCACAGGCCATTGCCATAAATGGGCAACACCACCTGCTCAATCTTCTGCTGCGCGTCGCGCACCAGGTAGATTTCCGCCAGATTGCTGCGGCGTTTAATCCCCGCCGGATCCTGGCTGGCATCCAGCGCCATACTCTGCTGCGGATCCTTCAGCGCCTGGGCCTGATTGAATTTTGCCGGGTCTTTCTCCAGCAGCTCGCCGGTCGCCAGATTCACCAGTCGCGGCGAAATGCGCGCCGCGAAGGTGTCGGCGACCGCATCAGCATCCATGCCGGGCTGCATCAGGCCGGACACCGCCAGGATATTACGCTGCTTATCCAGCGCCCGCTGCGCCTGCTGGCGGGATTTCAGCCCCACGGCCGAGCCCGCTACCACGATGGAGCAGACCAGACAAAGCACCAGCACCACCAGCAGCGTTTTGCCGATGCTATCGTTACTTTTCTTCTCAGCCACGCGACTTCCTCCGCTTAATATTGGCCTGCACCACCAGATAATCGAACAGCGGTGCGAAGAGGTTGGCGAAGAGGATCGCCAGCATCATCCCTTCCGGATAAGCCGGGTTCACCACGCGGATCAGCACGCACATCACGCCGATCAGCACGCCGTAACTCCATTTCCCTTTATCGGTAAACGAGGCGGATACCGGGTCCGTCGCCATAAACATCATGCCGAAGGCGAAGCCGCCGAGTACCAGATGCCAGTACCATGGCATAGCGAACATCGGGTTGGTGTCGGAGCCGATAACGTTAAACAGGGTAGCGGTGGCGACCATGCCGATCATCACCCCGGCGACGATGCGCCAGGACGCGACGCGGCCAAAGAGGATGATCGCGCCGCCGATCAGGATCATTAGCGTGGAGACTTCGCCAATCGAGCCCGGAATATTGCCGAGGAAGGCGTCCATCCAGCTCACCGGGATGCCGGTAGCGACGTTAACCAGCGCTTCACCGCCGCCGCTGGCCCACTGGGAGAGCGGCGTAGCGCCGGAAAAACCGTCCGCCGCCGTCCACACCAGGTCGCCGGAGATTTGCGCCGGATAGGCGAAGAACAGGAACGCGCGCCCTGCCAGCGCCGGGTTGAGGAAGTTGCGCCCGGTACCGCCGAAAATCTCTTTAGCGATCACCACCCCGAAGGAGATCCCCAGCGCCGCCTGCCACAGCGGCAGCGTGGGCGGGACGATCAGCGCGAATAGAATCGAGGTGACAAAGAAGCCTTCGTTGATTTCATGCTTGCGCATGATAGCGAACAGCACTTCCCAGAAGCCGCCGACGATAAAGACGGTGATATAGATCGGCAGGAAAAAGACCGCCCCCAGGGTCATCATGCTCAGCCAGCCGGCGTCGGCGCTGAAGCTCACCCCTAACCACTGGGCGACGCTATAGTGCCAGTTGTTGGCGATCGCCTGCTGCAGTTGTTCGGCGCCGTAAAGCTTATGCAGCGCCGGTATGGTCTGCAGCCCGACGTTATACATCCCCCAGAACATCGCCGGAAAGACGGCAAACCACACGAGGATCATCAACCGCTTGAGGTCGATGGCGTCGCGCACATGCGCCGCGCCGCGGGTGACCTGGCCTGGGGTGTAGAAGATGGTCGCCGCCGCTTCATATAGCGGATAATATTTTTCCAGCTTGCCGCCGTGCGTGAAATGCGGCTCAATTTTTTCAATCAGATGCTTTAAGCCCATCTCTTATCCTTCCTGCTCAATCCGGGTTAATACGCTGCGCAGCGCAGGGCCATATTCATACTTACCGGGGCAGACGTAGGTGCACAGCGCCAGATCTTCTTCATCCAGCTCCAGACAGCCCAGCGCCTGAGCGCTGTCGGTATCCCCGGCCAGCAGATCGCGCAGCAGTATGGTCGGCAGGATATCCAGCGGCATCACCCGCTCGTAGTTGCCGATCGGCACCATCGCCCGCTCGCCGCCGTGGGTATCGGTAGAGAAATGAAAGCGCTTGCGCCTGAAGAAATGGCCCAGCGTGGTGCGGGTAATCGAGAATTTCTCTTTGCCCGGCATCACCCAGCCGAAGAGCTCTTTTTCCCGCCCTTCTTTAACCACGCTCACCTGCAGATGGAAGCGCCCGAGGAAGGCGTGAGGACCATGGGCGCGGGTGCCGCTGAGCACCGAGCCGGAAATGACCCGGTTTTCCCCCTCCTGCAACTCGCCTGCCAGCAGATCGTCCAGGCTGGCGCCCAGCGTCGTCTTGACCAGTCGCGGCGATATCACCTGCGGGCCGCCGAGCGCGATCACCCGTTCGCAGTAGAGCTCCCCGTCGAGGAAAAGCTTACCAATGGCGATCGCGTCCTGATAATTGAGGTGCCAGACCTGCTTATTCAGGCTCACCGGCTCGAGGAAATGAATATGCGTTCCCGGCAGCCCCGCCGGGTGCGGCCCGCTGAACTGGTTAAAACTGACCTGGCCGACAGGATGACCGCCGAGCTTGCCGCCGCTGGGCTGGCAGACGTGGACTTTCCCGTCGGTCAGACGCGTAAGCACGGTAAGGCCAGCGTCGAAAGCGGCCCGTTCGGCCAGAATAATCGGCTGCGGCTCCGCCGCCAGCGGATTGGTATCCATAGCGTTGACAAAGATGGCGGCCGGCACGCTGCCAGGGAGCGGCGTTTTACTGAATGGCCGTGTGCGCAGCGCGGTCCACTGGCCCGACGCCAGCAGCTGCTGCTGCACGGTGTCGCGCGGCAGTTCAGCCAGCGCGTCCGCGGCGTAACGCGTAAACGCCACCGCGTCATTGCCCTCGATATCAATCACCACCGACTGCAACACGCGCCGTTCACCGCGGTGGATCGCGCTGACGACCCCGTTCGCCGGGGCGGTAAAGCAGACGCCGGGGTTCTTTTTATCTTCGAACAGGATCTGACCTTTTTTGACCCGATCGCCTTCTTTGACCGCCATGGCGGGACGCATGCCGACGTACTCTTCGCCGAGTAGCGCGACGCGCTTCACCGCTGGCGCGGGAGAAATCTGCTGTAATGGCATGCCAGCTATGGGCAAATCCAGCCCTTTTGTGATTTTAATCATATCGTTAGCAGGTATCCGTAACCTCAACCCCGACGCAGGCCGGGGCCAGCTTATTGACAGAATGGCAGAGAAGAAAGGGCAAAACGGCGCCAGATGCGCTCAGGACGGAAGAGAAGCATCCTTTCTTACTCTGGTGATGAACCGGCGCAAGTGTAACATTTCGTGAGCGTCGGCTGTAGCGCGAGAGGCAATAAGTGCTTCTAAAATGCGAGCTATTGCGCAAAGTTCTCACTGTGTTTTCGTCGCTGGCGGGGTATAAAGTGAGGCGGAATTGTAAACGCCGCCACGTCGCCCTTGCGAAAAAATGCCGTGATGCTAATGTGAGCGCTCTAAATCCAGAAAACTCTGATTTCGGGTCTCTCTTGCCGTCCTGGCAATGTGGCTATTTTGTTTTATCAAGGAACAAGCAGTATGCGCAAAATCGCATTATTTATTGCGATGCTTCTGCTGCCGTGCATGTCATTTGCCGGGCTGCTCAGCAGCAACAGCCCGACGACGCCGGTTAGCAAAGAATATAAGCAGCAATTAATGGGTTCACCGGTTTACATTGAGATCTTTAAAGAAGAGCGCATGCTCGACCTTTACGTCAAAATGGGTGAGACCTACCAGCTCCTCGACAGCTATCGGATCTGCAACTACTCCGGAGGCCTGGGCCCGAAACAGCGCCAGGGCGATTTCAAGAGTCCGGAAGGGTTCTATAACGTCACCCGCAGCCAGCTCAAACCCGACAGCCGCTTCTATAAAGCGATCAATATCGGCTTCCCGAACGCCTACGATCGCGCCCATGGTTATGAAGGGAAATACCTGATGATCCACGGCGACTGCGTCTCTGTCGGCTGCTACGCCATGACCGACAGCGGGATCGATGAAATCTTCCAGTTCGTGACCGGCGCCTTAGTCTTCGGTCAGCCAAGCGTGCAGGTGAGTATCTATCCGTTCCGCATGACCAACGCCAATATGGAACGCCACAAATACTCCTACTATGCGGATTTCTGGAAACAGCTGAAGCCTGGCTATGATTATTTCCAGCAAACCCACAAACCGCCGGTCGTATCAGTGACCGACGGCCGCTATGTGGTGAGCAAGCCGCTCAGCCACGAGGTTGTCCAGCCGCAGCTGGCCTCAAACTATACGCTCCCCGAGACAAAATAACGCCCACTCGCCTGGCATGATCTTATGCCAGGTCTCATTGGCCGTCAGCGGCTGCGTGGCGATAACCGTGACCACATCGTTGGGTGTGGTCTCGCGTTGAAAGTCGATCTCCACATCCTGGTCCAGCAGTTTTGCCACGCCGAACGGCGCCCGCCGGGTGATCCAGTGCAGGTTGGTCGAGCAGAACGCCATCACATAGCGTCCGTCCGACAGCAGCATGTTGAACACCCCTTTCTCACGCAGTTCCCCCGCAAGGGTGGCGATATACTTAAATACTCCCAGCATATTGCCCGGCGTACGCGGGTAGCGCTCGGTTAAGCGGTGCAGCAGCCAGCAGAAGGCCTTTTCACTGTCGGTTTCACCTACCGGGTGGAAATTGCCGGTTTTCAGCGATTTATAGCCTTTGAGCTGCCCGTTGTGCGCGTAGGTCCAGTTACGCCCCCACAGCTCGCGGGTGAACGGATGCGTATTCTCCAGGGCCACCATCCCGCGATTGGCCTGGCGGATATGCGCGACGACGGAACAGGACTTAATGGGGTAATCCTGGACCAGTTTCGCGATCGGCGACTGAAAGCTCGGCTGCGGATCTTTGAATGTGCGACAACCTTTGCCTTCATAGAAGGTGATGCCCCAGCCGTCTTTATGCGGCCCCGTCCCGCCTCCGCGCTGTACCAGCCCGGTAAAGCTAAAACAGATATCTGTTGGCACATTGGCGCTCATCCCGAGCAGTTCGCACATAGATCACCTCACCATCACAAATCACGACGGCGCCGAAGCGAGGCCGCCGTCAACAGTACACACTCACCTGCCTGTTAGCCTTTCGCCATCTCTTTTTCGATCAGCATAATCAGGATATGGATCACTTTGATGTGGATCTCCTGAATGCGGTCGGCGTAGCCAAAGTGCGGCACGCGAATTTCCACATCGGCGCTACCGGCCATTTTACCGCCGTCCTTACCGGTCAGGGTGATCACTTTCATCCCCTGCGCCCGCGCGGCCTCAATGGCCTTGATTACGTTGCCGGAGTTGCCGGAGGTGGAGATGCCGAGCAGCACATCGCCCGCGCGGCCGACGGATTCAACGTAGCGGGAGAAGACATACTCATAGCCAAAATCATTGCTCACGCAGGAGAGATGGCTGACGTCGGAGATCGCAATGGCCGGATATCCCGGGCGGTTTTCGCGATAACGTCCGGTCAGTTCTTCCGCAAAATGCATCGCATCGCAATGGGAACCGCCGTTGCCGCAGGACAGCACTTTACCACCCGCCTTAAAGCTATCCGCCAGCAGGACAGCGGCACGCTGGATAGCATGGATATTGGCTTCGTCCTGCAGAAAGTTAGCCAGCGTTTCCGCGGCTTCGTTCAGTTCGTTACGAATAAGATCCTGGTACATGAGGATAATCCTTCAGTATGAGTGGAATAACCCTGGCAGTGTACCGGATAGCCGCCGAAGCGAGAAGCAGCAGGCTGCGTTATCCCCCGCCCTTTTGATTTTATGTGCCGCTTTTGCATACAACAATGTGAGCAAGGTTGTAATTATTTTGTAAACACATTGCTAAATAAAAAGGCATGCACTACAACCAATACATCACAAGTGGTCAGACCTCCTACAAGCACAGGGAGCATTTCTCTATGATGATTTTGAGTATTGTTGCAACCGTTGTTTTACTCGGTGCGCTCTTCTATCACCGGGTCAGCCTGCTACTCAGCAGCGTGATCTTGCTCGCCTGGACCGCAGCGCTCGGCGCGGCCGGTCTGTGGAATATCTGGCTGCTGCTGCCGCTGGCGATCATTCTGTTGCCGTTTAACTTTGCGCCTATGCGTAAATCCATGATTTCCGCACCGGCGTTTCGCGCCTTCCGCAAGGTCATGCCGCCGATGTCGCGTACCGAAAAAGAGGCCATCGACGCCGGGACCACCTGGTGGGAGGGGGATCTGTTTCGCGGTAATCCTGACTGGCATAAGCTGCATAACTATCCGCAGCCGCGCCTGACCGCCGAAGAGCAAGCCTTCCTCGACGGCCCGGTGGAAGAAGCCTGCCGGATGGCTAACGACTTCGCCATCACCCACGAAATGGCCGATCTGCCGCCGGAGCTGTGGGCGTATCTGAAAGAACACCGCTTCTTCGCGATGATCATCAAGAAAGAGTATGGCGGGCTTGAATTCTCCGCTTATGCCCAGTCGCGGGTGCTGCAGAAGCTCTCTGGCGTCTCCGGCATTCTGGCGATCACCGTCGGCGTTCCGAACTCACTGGGGCCGGGCGAGCTGCTGCAGCATTACGGTACTGAAGAGCAGAAAAACCATTACCTGCCGCGTCTGGCGCGCGGGCTGGAGATCCCCTGCTTCGCACTCACCAGCCCGGAAGCGGGCTCCGACGCCGGCGCCATCCCGGATACCGGCGTGGTCTGCATGGGCGACTGGCAGGGCCAGCAGGTGCTGGGTATGCGCCTGACATGGAACAAACGCTACATTACGCTGGCGCCTATCGCCACCGTGCTGGGACTGGCCTTTAAACTTTCTGACCCGGATCGTCTGCTGGGCGGGGAAGAAGAGCTGGGCATCACCTGCGCGCTGATCCCGACCTCCACCCCGGGCGTGGAAATTGGCCGTCGCCACTTCCCGCTTAACGTCCCGTTCCAGAACGGCCCAACCCGCGGCAAAGATATCTTCGTGCCGATCGATTACATCATCGGTGGGCCGGGGATGGCCGGTCAGGGCTGGCGCATGCTGGTTGAATGTCTGTCGGTGGGCCGCGGTATTACGCTGCCGTCCAACTCCACCGGCGGCCTGAAATCGGTGGCTATGGCGACCGGGGCTTACGCCCATATTCGCCGCCAGTTCAAAATCTCGATCGGTAAAATGGAAGGCATTGAAGAGGCGCTGGCGCGCATTGCCGGTAATGCTTATGTGATGGATGCTGCGGCCTCGCTGATTACCTACGGCATTATGCTCGGCGAGAAACCGGCGGTGCTCTCCGCGATCGTGAAATATCACTGCACCCACCGCGGCCAGCGCTCCATTATCGACGCAATGGATATTACCGGCGGGAAAGGCATTATGCTGGGCGAAGGCAACTTCCTCGCCCGGGCATATCAGGGCGCGCCTATCGCCATCACCGTGGAAGGTGCGAACATTCTGACCCGTAGCATGATGATCTTCGGTCAGGGTGCGATTCGCTGTCATCCGTACGTGCTGGAGGAGATGGCTGCCGCGCAGAACAACGACCTGAACGCCTATGACAAGCTGCTGTTCAAACATATCGGCCATGTCGGCAGTAACAAAGTACGGAGTTTCTGGTTGGGCCTGACCGGCGGACGCACCAGCAGCGCGCCGACCCGCGACGTCACCCGCCGCTACTATCAGCAAATGAACCGTCTGAGCGCTAACCTGGCGCTGCTGTCAGACGTCTCGATGGCGGTGCTGGGGGGCAGTCTCAAGCGTCGCGAACGTATCTCCGCGCGTCTGGGGGATGTGTTAAGCCAGCTGTACCTGGCCTCGGCGGTGCTGAAACGCTATGACGATGAAGGACGCAATGAAGCCGATCTGCCGCTGGTTCACTGGGGGGTGCAGGATGCGCTGCATCAGGCCGAGCAGGCCATCGACGATCTGCTGAAAAACTTCCCCAACCGTCTGGTGGCTGGCGCAATGCGCCTGGTCATCTTCCCGACCGGTCGTCATCATCATGCGCCGTCGGATAAGCTGGACCATAAAGTCGCTAAAATTCTGCAGGTGCCCAGCGCCACCCGCTCCCGCATCGGTCGCGGTCAGTACCTGACGCCGAGCGAGCATAACCCGGTCGGCCTGCTGGAAGAGGCGCTGCTGGAAGTGATGGCGGCCGATCCTATCCACCAGCGTATCTGCAAAGAGTTGGGTAAAAATCTGCCGTTCACCCGTCTCGACGAACTGGCCGCCCATGCCCTGGCGAAAGGCTTAATCAGTCAGGATGAAGCCGCCATTTTGACCCGAGCAGAGCACAGTCGCTTGCGCAGCATTAACGTTGACGACTTTGCGCCAGAGGAGCTGGCAACCCAGCCGGTAAAGCTGCCGGAAAAAGTTCGCAACGTTGAAGCCGCATAATAAAACAACAACCACATCACACGCCGGGCGGGGAATTTTCCCCGCCTTTTTTTCGTCTCTCCTTCCCCCGCCGTTCCTGTTAGTAGCATTTTTTTAACAAAATATTCCGCGGACCGCCGCGAGGCTGATAAGGTGTTACAGTTAACCTAACCCCCTCATGAGAATGGAGTTGACCATTGTGCCTGGCCTGAAAATTACGCTGTTGCAACAACCGCTGGTCTGGATGGACGGCCCTGCTAACCTGCGCCATTTTGATCGCCAACTGGAAGGGATTGTCGGGCGCGATATCATTGTTTTACCTGAGATGTTTACCACCGGCTTTGCGATGGAAGCGGCAAAACAGTCTTTACCCGAGGCCGAGGTGGTAGCGTGGATGCATGCCAGGGCGGCGCAAACCCAGGCGCTGATCGCCGGCAGCGCGGCGCTGCAAACTGAGCGCGGGGCCGTTAACCGCTTCCTGCTGGTCGAGCCTGACGGCACGGTCCATCATTATGATAAACGTCACCTGTTTCGTATGGCGGATGAACACCATCACTATAAGGCCGGAGACAAGCGCGTGGTCTTTGAATGGCGCGGATGGCGGATCCTGCCGCTGGTCTGTTACGACCTGCGCTTTCCGGTATGGTCGCGTAACCTTAACGACTATGATTTGGCGCTGTATGTGGCGAACTGGCCGGCGCCGCGCTCGCTGCACTGGCAGTCGCTGCTGGTCGCCCGCGCGATTGAGAACCAGGCCTACGTCGCCGGCTGTAACCGGGTCGGCACCGACGGCAACGGCCATCATTACCGCGGCGATAGCCGGATTATCAGTCCCCAGGGGGAGATTGTCGCCACCGCCGATCCGCATCAGGCCACTCGTCTTGACGCCGAACTGTCGCTGAGCGCCCTCCAGGAATATCGTGAAAAATTCCCCGCCTGGCGCGATGCCGATCCTTTTACTCTGGATTAATCCCCCTCCGCTTTCTTCCCCCTTCTGCAGGAAAAGAAAGCGGAATTTCCTCTTGCCGCGCCCAACAGAATATTTACAGGGCGCCCTTCATTTCTGTTCTACACTCATTAAAAGGCCCACAACCAAACGGGCGGAGATCATTTTCAATTAACTTCTGCGTTGTAAACGCATGACTTTTCTGTTGCCAGCTTGTTTTGGTGAACCCGGCTGAGCGTTGGCGTATGCATATTTTATGAGCGTAATAGAAAATGGATAATAATAATCTTCAGTTAATAGAAAAACGGCTGGTCACCCGCTTTCTCGATATGTTTATTCGGTTCAGTCTTATTCTGGCGCTGGCCTCATTCTGTTTTACCGTCTTTTCTCCCTTTATCAATATGATGCTCTGGGCGCTGATCCTCGCCGTGGCGCTCTATCCCTTACATCAATATTTTGCCGGATTGTTAGCGGGCAAACAGGGACTGGCATCAGTGGTGCTGGTGTTGTTAGGTATTTTACTGATCGTCACCCCCACGGTGCTGATGATCACCTCGCTGGCGGAAAGCGCCAGCGCCATGATAGACAAGATGGGCAGCCAGAGCTTTACCATTCCCCCACCCTCTTCACGAATTGCCTCTTTACCGATCGTTGGCGAACGGCTTAGCGCCCTGTGGATGAGAGCTTCCGTCGATCTGCCAGGATTGCTCAGTAATTACCGCTCGCAAATCGGCGACATTGCCAAACAGTTGCTCAGCATATTAGCCAGCATGGGCGGCGGGCTGATTGGCTTTATTATTTCGTTTATCGTCTCGGGCATTATGATGGCCTGGGGCGCGGCGGGCGCCATCAGCGCGCAGCGTATTGCCATCCGTATTACCGATGAGAATAAAGGCGTGACCCTCACCCGCCTGTGCACCAGCACCATCCGCGCGGTCGCCCAGGGCGTCATCGGGGTGGCACTGATCCAGGCGCTGCTGGTCGGGGTGATCATGCTGATGGCCAGCATCCCCGCCGTCGGGATCTTCTTTATACTTGCCCTGATCCTCGGCATTGCACAGGTGCCGGTGATCCTGGTGACGGCCCCGGCCATCGCGCTGATGTGGAGTCTCGGCACCCACAGTACCGGAATGGATATCTTCTATACTGTCCTGCTGATCGTCGCCGGTATGGCCGATAACGTCCTCAAACCACTGCTGCTGGGGCGCGGAGTCGATGCGCCAATGCCCGTGGTGCTGCTGGGCGCCCTTGGCGGAATGGCCTCTAACGGCATTCTCGGTATGTTCCTCGGCGCCACCCTGCTAGCCATCGGTTACCGGATCTTTATGACCTGGGTAAATGAAGGGCAACCCGCCCTGGCGCAGGATAAATAACCTCAAGGGAGCGTTACGCTCCCTTAATTCATTCCATAAACATTCGTACCGCGCACCAGACCAACAGCAGCGCCAGCAGCAGATTTAACCCTCTTCCATGGCGTTCGAACACCGGCTGAAACAGCTGACCGGCCAGCGCCCAGCAAAGATTGCCGGCAACGCCTATTACTGATAGCAACAGGCTTATCATCACCAGCCAGAATGGCTCGCGAGTCACCGGCAGAACAAAGGTCGACAGGGCCGTGATGCCGTACAGGATAATTTTTACATTCACAAACTGCAGCCCCAGGCTGGCCCAGAAGCTGACAGGCCGCTCCTCCTGCCCACCGCTGGCCGGGTCGCTGCGGGCAATATGCCAGGCCAGCCACAGGATATACCCCGCGCCGACCCAGCGTAGCAGGGAGGTTATCCCCTCATCCAGGGTAACGAGAGTGAACGTCAGCCCGGCACAAATCAGCATGATGATCACAAACCCCAGGCTCATGCCGGCCAGAACCCGCATGCTCCGTCGAAAGCCGTGCGCGGTGACGCTGCTCAGCGCCAGAATATTATTCGGCCCGGGCGTCAGAGCGGTGATCAGGGTGTAAGTTAAAAAGGCGCTAATCAGGGTAGGTGTCACGTGTTTTCTCCTCTTGACTGGCAGACAGTACCCGAAGCTGATAATTTAAAAAAATGAATGTTTTTTCATTCTGAATTCGAGAATGTCGATATAAAGAGGAAATATGGATCTGCGACGCTTTATCACCTTCAAAACGGTTGTCGAAGAAGGATCCTTTCTGCGCGCCTCGCAGAAACTGTGCTGCACCCAGTCCACCGTAACCTTTCATATCCAGCAGCTTGAGCAGGAGCTTGCCATCCCGCTGTTTGAGAAAATTGGCCGACGAATGTGTCTCACCGCCGCGGGTAAAAATGTCCTGCCGCACGTCTACGATCTGACCAAAGTGATGGCGTCGATTCGCCAGGCGGCGCGCCAGGACGATGAACCCGGCGGCGAACTTCGCGTCGCCACTGGTGAAACCCTGCTGGCGTACAAAATGCCGCCGGTGCTGCAGCGTTTTAAGCAACGCGCCCCGAAGGTCCGCCTGTCACTGCAGTCGCTCAATTGCTACAGCATCCGTGATGCGCTGCTCGCTGACGAAGTCGACCTGGGGGTGTTTTACCGGGTTGGCAACGATGATGCGCTCACCATGATGGAACTTGGCCCGCAGCCGCTGGCGCTGGTCGCGTCAGTCGATCAGGCGCCGGTCGACTTCCTGCGCCCGCGGCAGCATATCCCATTGAGCTTTATCATCAACGAACCCCAGTGCGTGTTCCGGCAGATTTTTGAAAGTACCCTGCGCCAGCGCGGCATTACCATGGAGAACACCATCGAACTGTGGAGTATTGAAAGCATCAAGCAGTGCGTGGCGGGCAATCTGGGGGTGAGTTTTCTGCCGCGCTTTGCGGTAGAGGAGGAACTCAAACGCGGGACGCTGGTCGAGCTGCCGTTCAGCGAGACGCCGCTGACGATCCATGCGCTCTGCGCCCATCACGCCGGGAAAGCAATCAGTCCGGCGATGCGGGTATTCATGCAGTGTATGCAGGAGGAACAAGAGGCGCGCTGAAATTCGGCGACGAAAACGACGAAAGCCTGAATCATTGCTGATTCAGGCTTTCTGAATAGTGGCGGAACGGACGGGACTCGAACCCGCGACCCCCTGCGTGACAGGCAGGTATTCTAACCGACTGAACTACCGCTCCGCGTTGTTGTTCCGTTGGGAACGAGGCGAATATTACGGATTCCCCTCTACCCCGTCAACGCTTTTTCTACCGTTTTGAATCGTTTGCTGCAAAAATCGCCCAACCGCCTACTTTTAATCCATTTTAGTGGTTATCAGGCACGCCACAGGCAGCTTCCGCCTTTCTTTTGTACCAGATCGAGGCGGGATTCATGGTTCACCAGTTCTTCATCAGAGGCATAAACCACCCGTAACTGGCTGGCGGCGCGGACGACGCGCTGAATCCCCATCTCGCCTGCCTGCTGCTGGCTTTCGCCTTCCATAGAGAACGCCATCGACGTCTGGCCGCCGGTCATCATCAAATAGACATCGGCAAGGATCTGGGCATCGAGCAGTGCCCCGTGCAGCGTACGCTTGCTGTTGTCTATTTCGTAGCGCGAACATAGCGCATCCAGACTGTTGCGCTTGCCGGGAAACATTTTCCGCGCCAGCGCCAGACTGTCGGTGATTTTACAGAAGGTCTCGGTTTTCCCGATCCCGCGGTTCAGCTTACCGAACTCATAATCCATAAAACCGATATCGAACGAGGCGTTATGGATCACCAGCTCCGCGCCGCGGATGTAATCCATAAATTCATCGGCCACGTCGGCAAAGGTGGGTTTATCCAGCAGGAATTCGTCGGCGATCCCGTGCACGCCGAACGCCTCCGGATCCACCAGCCGATCGGGCTTGAGATAGACGTGGAAATTGTTACCGGTCAGGCGGCGGTTGATCACCTCCACGGCGCCGATCTCAATGATCTTGTGTCCTTCGTAGTGCGCCCCGATCTGGTTCATACCGGTGGTTTCGGTATCGAGAACAATCTGGCGCGTAATTGCAGTGCTCATCGCGGTCATTTATGTCAGACTTATCGTTTACAAATCGATTTCAATTACAGGAAGTCTACCAGAGATGCTCAAACAGGTAGAAATTTTCACCGACGGCTCTTGCCTGGGAAATCCAGGACCCGGCGGTTACGGCGCCATCATGCGCTACCGCCAGCACGAAAAAACCTTTAGCGCCGGCTACCGTCTGACCACCAATAACCGCATGGAACTGATGGCGGCGATCGTCGCCCTCGAAGCGTTAAAAGAGCATTGCGAGGTGGTGCTCAGCACCGACAGCCAGTATGTCCGCCAGGGGATCACCCAGTGGATCCACAACTGGAAAAAGCGCGGCTGGAAAACGGCAGAGAAAAAACCGGTAAAGAATGTCGACCTCTGGCAGAGGCTGGACGCCGCGCTTGGCCAGCATAAGATCAAATGGGAGTGGGTGAAGGGCCACGCCGGCCATCCAGAAAACGAACGCTGCGACGAGCTGGCCCGCGCGGCGGCCTCCCATCCCACTCAGGACGACATCGGCTACCAGCCTGAGAGCTAATTCTGCCCCTTGCGCCACTGCCGGGTGGCGCCGACTGCCGGCCGTAGCTGGGTTTTCGCTTTCCCTGACTTCATCGGATTAAGGGTGAGCGGAATAGTCCGTTTGCGGGCGACAATTAATTGCAAACAGCCCAGCGCTGGCAGATGGGTGCTCAGCAGTTTGCCGCCATGCCGCGACCAGGGTAAAACCTGATAACGCCCATAATGCAGCACTTCAAAGTTGAGCAGCGACAGCCAGTCCAGCTGGCGCATCAACGTAAACATACGGCTGTTGTACGGCGTGCCTTTGCGCAGCACCGGCACCAGTTTACGCAATCCCATCAGGCTCACCGGATTAAACCCGGTCAGGATCATCCAGCCATCATCGATCAGGACGCGATCGGCCTCCCGCAGCAGGCGATGCGGATCGCTGCACCACGGCAGGGTATGCGCCAGCAGGCAGGCGTCGACGGACTTTTCGGCAAAGGGCAAATGCAGCGGGTCGGCCCGGACCTGCATTGGGTTTCCCGCCAGCGAGACATTCACCTGGTGCGAGATGGCGCAAGCTTCGGTATTGATTTCCGCGCTCAGATTGCCAATCTTAAGCAGATGAAAGCCATATAATTTAGCCAGCCATGGCTTCATCTGCTGCTCCAGCGTTTCGCGATAGTATTCGCCCCACGGCATACTGGACCAATGCTCAGGCGCTGTCACTGTATGAGGTATCCTTGCCGGCTTCATTGCCACCTTCCGCTACGCTTTAGAGGTAATTTATGAATCTTATCAGTATTCCCGCGTTTCAGGACAACTACATCTGGGTTCTCACTGAGAATCACGGCCGCTGCATCATCGTTGACCCGGGCGAGGCCGCGCCGGTTCTGGCGGCAATCGAAGAAAACCAGTGGCAGCCCGAGGCCATTTTACTGACCCATCACCATCAGGATCACGTCGGCGGCGTAAAACAATTACGTGAAAAATTCCCCTCTCTGGTGGTTTACGGGCCGGCAGAAACCCAGGATAAGGGGGTTACTCAGGTAGTAGACGATGGCGATCGGCTGTCAATTCTCGGGGTCGATTTTTCCATTTTCTCCACGCCAGGTCACACATTAGGACATATCTGTTACTACAGCGAACCTTATCTGTTTTGCGGCGACACGATGTTCTCCGGCGGCTGCGGAAGGCTGTTCGAAGGCACTGCAGAGCAAATGTATCAATCATTTATGAAGATTAACGCCCTTCCTGAAGAAACCCTTATATGTTGCGCACATGAATATACGTTAGCGAATATGAAGTTTGCGTTGAGTATCCTGCCTGATGATAGGGACATAAACGATTACTATCATAAAGTTAATGAGTTACGTGCAAAAAAACAAAAGACACTACCCGTAATTCTGAAAAACGAGCGGCGTATAAATTTATTTTTACGGGTAAATGATGTTGATTTAATTGAAAAAATCAACAAAGAAACAAAATTGCAACACTCTGTGGCGCGATTTGCGTGGTTAAGGTCAAAGAAAGACGAATTCTGATATTTAATTCTTGTCATCGGCTAACTTCGCCGTTATCCTTGGTCGTCTTTTAAGCAACTATTGACACACACATGAAGGCACGAGCGATATTATTCGCCTCTGTCCTGCTGGTGGGGTGCCAGGCGTCTAAGCACGATGGCACCGTCGAACAGCGAGCACAGAGCCTTTCTGCGGCTGGTCAAGGGGAAGCAGGCAAGTTCACAAGTCAAGCGCGCTGGTTAGATGATGGAACCTTCTACGCGCAAGACCAGGATCTGTGGACTTCCATAGGCGACGAGCTAAAGATGGGAATACCGGATAACCCCCGGATTCGCGAGCAAAAACAGAAGTACTTAAGAAATAAGAGCTATCTCCACGATGTAACTTTACGGGCAGAGCCGTATATGTACTGGATAGCCGGGCAGGTTAAGAAACGTAACATGCCAATGGAACTGGTATTACTACCCATAGTGGAGAGCGCTTTTGACCCACACGCGACGTCTGGCGCCAATGCCGCAGGCATCTGGCAGATCATTCCGAGCACAGGGCGCAATTATGGTTTAAAACAGACCCGCAGTTACGATGCGCGTCGTGACGTTGTCGCATCGACTACCGCGGCGCTGGACATGATGCAACGTCTGAACAAAATGTTCGACGGCGACTGGTTGTTAACGGTTGCGGCATATAACAGCGGCGAAGGTCGGGTCATGAAGGCAGTGAAAGCGAACCGTTCGCGTGGCAAACCCACCGATTTCTGGTCGCTGTCTCTGCCGCATGAAACGAAAGTCTACGTACCGAAAATGCTGGCATTGAGCGACATCCTCAAAAACAGCAAACGTTACGGCGTGAAGTTGCCTACGGCTGATGAAAGCCGTGCGCTGGCGCGCGTTCGCCTCGACAGTCCGGTTGATATTTCTCAGCTCGCGGATATGGCCGGTATGCCGGTCAGCAAGCTGAAGACCTTCAACGCCGGCGTAAAGGGGTCAACGCTGGGCGCTAGCGGGCCAAAGTACGTCATGGTGCCGCAGAAACACGCAGCCCAGCTGCGTGAATCGCTGGCCTCCGGCGACATTGCCGCCGTACAGCCGACGCAGCTCGCGGATAATACGCCGCTGACCAGCCGAAGCTATAAGGTGCGTTCCGGCGATACCATTTCCGGGATTGCTTCCCGTCTCGGCGTCACGACCCGCGATCTGCAGCAGTGGAATAACCTGCGCGGCTCTGGATTGAAGGTTGGACAGAACCTGGTTATCGGCGCCGGCAGCAGCGCGCAGCGTCTGGCGAATAACAGCGATAGCATCACCTATCGCGTTCGCAAAGGTGATTCGCTGTCGAGCATCGCCAAACGTCATGGCGTTAATATTCGCGACGTCATGCGCTGGAACAGCGATACCGACAATCTGCGGCCTGGCGATCAGCTAACGCTGTTTGTGAAAAACAGCGATCGACCAGAGTCCTGATACGTCAGGGTTCGATAAAAAGGCACCGACTTCCCCCGGTGCCTTTTTTGTTGTCCGTATTAAACCGCTTTATGCGCTTCAAACATGATGGTATCGCTGGTAAAGGAACCATCCTGCTGTAACTCAAAGTAGGCTTTCACCTCCGCCGAGGCGCTCTGCTGGTATAAACGAATCGCCTCCACCAGCGGCTCAGGGGTACGCATCCGCGCCACCCACGAACTGAACTCCAGCGGCAGGCGATCGGTCAACAGCTGATTAATCACCAGCCCCGCCTCCGTCGCCAGCGTCAGCCACTCGCCGCAGGAATAATTACGCACGTGCGAGGTATCGCGCAAGGCTTCCACCGTCTGCAGCCAGACATCACGCACCACATGGCCCGGCGACATCACGTCCATCACGATCATCACCCCACCCGGCTTGAGGACACGTTTCACCTCGCGCAGCGCCTGGCCAACGTCATGCCAGTGATGAGCAGAATAGCGGCTGATAACGATATCAAAGCTGGCATCAGCGAACGGCAGCGTTTCGGCATACCCCTGCTGGGTCACGATATTGCTAAAACCTTTCTCCTTTGCCGCGGCGGCAACGACCTCCAGCATCTGGCTCGATAAATCATAGGCGGTCACCTCGGCAACTTGTCCCGCCGCGGTAAAGCTGGCGTGCCCTGCCCCGCAGCCCATATCCAGCACTTTCGCCTGAGGAAAATCAGCCAGTCGTTCCGCCAGCCGCTGCAGATCGCGACCAGAGGCGTGCACGGCGCTGGTCAGATAGGCGCTGGCCTGGGAGCCGAACTGCTTTTCGACGTTGTCATGGTGAGAGCGTGTTGTCATGTTGTCTTGTCCTTACGGTTTTTTGAGTAATAAAAGGCAGCACCATGCATGCGCAGGCCTGCCCCATGGCAGGCCTGACCAACCTTAAATTAATCAGGCTTGCCGGGACTGAATTCGACTAGTAGCGGGTTGTGGTCGGAGGCGCGGGTTACCAGCACGGAAGCATCGTGCACGCTTAACCCACGGTAGAACACAAAATCGAGCGGGCGACCAAACGCGCGGCGGCGCTGATCGTCCGGGAAACGAACTTCACGCAGCGACATCTCGCGTGCAAAGCGGTACAGGGCGTTCATCCGCGGGCGGCTCCAGGCATTGAAGTCGCCAGCCATGATCACCGGCCCGCTGTGATGGGCGATCTGATCGCCAATCGGCAGCAGCTGTTTGCTGTAGACGTCGACGCCAAGGCTGAAGTTAACGGCATGGATATTGACCACCATTAACAACCGCGCATCGGGCAGCGGATAGACAGTCACTAATGCTGATTTAGGCAGACGCAAGATAGGTTCACGTTCGCGCAATGGGCAGCAATAGATAGGATGGGCGGAAGCCAGCGTCATCACGCCGGAAGGATGCTGCGGCAGCACCAGCGCAGGCACCTGATCGGCGGCCAGATAGTTGGTGGTCGCGAACCTGACCAGCTCCGGCGTCGTCTGCGCCTCCTGCAACAGGACTAAGTGCGCGTCTTTGCCAAAATTCTTAAGGACCGACTGCCACTCTGCGCGCTGCTGCTTGAAGATATTCCACACCAGCACGCGGATTTTCTCATCGCTGCTTAACGGCGTGCCGGCGGGATAAACCGGACTCACGCCCGCAAACGCCCCCGGAGGCAATATTCTCTCCGCAGGTTGTCCGGCGACATAGCGCATGGCGTAGGTGTTCTTTCGCAATTTGGGCATTAATCCTCGATAACAGAAACCAGCCCGACGACGACTGGTTATTCTGTTATAGGGATTTTCCCATACACTTTCAATGCAAATTGCGAGAAACCCTTAGCCTTCGGGAGAAAGCGCTGCCGAACGGCGTGGCAATTTATCTAAACGTCCGCTCAGGGCCACCAACAGCAAAGCGACCAGCACAATCACCGCGCCAATCCACGGCGTCTGCGCCAGACCGTACCGCTCGACCGTCTGTCCACCGACGATCGAGCCCAGCGCGATACCGACGTTGAAGGCGGCAATATTCAGGCCGGATGCGATGTCGACAGCCCCGGGGGTGTACTGCTCTGCTTTTTGCACCACATACACCTGCAGGCCCGGCACGTTGCCGAAGGCGAAAACGCCCATCACCAGCACCGTTGCCAGCGCGGCATAGTGAATGCTGGCGGTCAGCTGGAACACCAGCAGCAGCACAACCAGCGCGGCGAAGATAAACTTCAGCGCGGAGACGGCGCCATGCCTATCGGCCAGTTTGCCGCCCCATACGTTGCCAATAGCCACCGAGACGCCATAGCCCAGCAGGATCCAGCTCACGGCTGACGGGCTGAAGCCGGCCAGCTCCTGCATCATCGGCGCAAGGAAGGTAAAGGCGGTAAACACGCCGCCATAGCCCAGCGCGGTTATGGCATAGATCATCAGCAGGCGCGGATGGGTTAAGACTTTCAGCTGATCGCGCAGGCTGGCGCTGGCGCGGCCCGGGATATTATTCGGCACCAGAATCAGACTGCTGATAAGCGCAATCACCCCCAGAATCGATACCGCGAGGAACGTTTCCCGCCAGCCAAAATGCTGACCGATGAAAGTCCCGAATGGCACCCCGGTCACCAGCGCGACCGTCAGGCCGCCGAACATAATGGCGATAGCCGAGGCTGCTTTCTCCTTTGCCACCAGGCTGGTGGCGATTGTCGAGCCAATAGAGAAGAACACGCCGTGTGCCAGACCGGTCAGCAGGCGCGCCAGGATCAGCGTTTCATAGCCCGGGGCCTGCCAGGCCAGCACATTACCCGCCGTAAACAGGACCATCAACGCCAGCAGCAGCTGTTTACGCGGCATACGCCCCGTTAACGCCGTCAGCACCGGGGCGCCGATCGCCACGCCCAGCGCGTAGATAGAAACCAGCAGGCCTGCCGACGGCAGCGAAATAGAGAGTTGTTGGGCAATCGTCGGGACCAGGCCGACAATCACGAATTCAGTGGTGCCAATTGCGAAGGCACCGATGGTTAAGGCAAATAGCGCCAGTGGCATAATTTACTCCGTAGCATCAGGATTAAGATGACACGTAGTATGAAGGGTTGTATAAATAACAAAAACTATCAAAGTATCAATAGAATTTTGCTACAGGTGCAATAATGAGAGCCACATCCGAGGAGATCGCCATCTTTGTGGCGGTAGTGGAAAGCGGGAGTTTCAGCAGGGCGGCCGAACAGCTGGGTCAGGCCAACTCTGCCGTCAGCCGGGCAGTCAAAAAGCTCGAGTCCAAGCTTGGTGTTAGCCTGCTCAATCGGACCACCCGTCAGCTCAGTCTGACAGAGGAAGGCGAGCGCTATTTTCGCCGGATGCAGGTGGTATTGCAGGAGATGGCGGCGGCAGAAAACGACCTGCTGGAAACGCGCACGACGCCGCGAGGCCTGCTGCGGGTGGATGCCGCGACGCCGGTGATGCTGCATTTTCTCATGCCGCTGGTGAAGCCATTTCGCGAGCGTTACCCGGAAATGACGCTGTCGCTCGTGTCGTCAGAAACATTTATTAATCTGATTGAACGAAAAGTGGATGTGGCTATTCGGGCCGGAACCTTAACCGATTCCAGCCTGCGCGCCCGACCGCTGTTCACCAGCTATCGGAAGATCGTCGCCTCGCCAGAGTATGTTTCGCGCTACGGCGTGCCGCAGCATCCGTCAGATCTGAAACAACATCAATGTCTGGGCTTTACTGAACCCGTCTCTCTGAACACCTGGCCAGTATCCTGTTGCGATGGTCAGTTGTTAGAGATTGAGGCGGCGGTATCATCGAACAGTGGGGAAACGCTCAAGCAACTGTGTCTGACCGGGAACGGTATTGCCTGCCTGTCGGATTATATGGTGGATAAAGAGATAGCCAGTGGGGAGTTTGTGGAACTACTGGCCGACAAACGTTTGCCGGTGGAGATGCCCTTCAGCGCGGTGTACTACAGCGATAGAGCCGTCAGCACACGTATCAGGGCGTTTATTGATTTTCTGAGCGAACACGTAAAACAGCTCCCGAAGGAGCTGTCGTAGTACCCTCTGATGGGCATACCGGAAGCAGGAGATTAATCCCACTGCGGCGCCAGACCTTCCGGGCTCACCAGCCGATCGTTGCAATCCAGCGCGGCGATCGCCTGGCGATCGTCATCATCCAGCTCCAGATCCAGCGCTTTCAGGTTGCTGGCCAGGTTCTCACGCTTCGTCGAGGACGGGATCACCGCGTACCCCTCGCCCATCGCCCATGCCAGGATAACCTGCGCCGGAGTCGCATTATGTTTCGCCGCGATACGGGCAATCACCTCATCTTTCAGCGCCTTACCGTAGGCCAGGGTCATGTAGGAGGTGATATGGATACCGTGCTCACGCGCCCAATCGACGACTTTACGGTTTTGCAGATACGGCGAAAGCTCAATCTGATTGGTAGCAATGTTTTCAGCGCCAACGGCGGCAATCGCGCGCTCCATCAGTGGAATAGTGAAGTTGGAGATACCGATCTGACGGGTCAGGCCGAGCGCCTTCGCTTCCATCAGAGCAGCCATAAACTCTTCAACAGCTACCGCATCATTCGGTGACGGCCAGTGGATCAGCGTCAGATCAACATAGTCAGTGCGTAGCTTCTGCAGGCTCTCTTGCAGGCTGGCGATCAGTCTGTCTTTGCTCAGGTTTTCGATCCAGATTTTGGTTGTGATGAACAGCTCATCACGCGGCACGCCGCTCTCAGCGAGAGCCTGACCCACCGCGGCTTCGTTGTCGTAGATTTGCGCGGTGTCGATAGTACGATAGCCCAGCTCCAGCGCGGTTTTTACGGATGCGATAACAACATCATCTTTCAGACGGAAGGTGCCAAGACCAAATGCAGGGATTGCCATGTTTTTCCTCGTTATTTGTTCATTTCGGTTAACGAATGAAATTATGGCTGATGGTGTGGTGAGGAAAAAGAGCGATTAATGCAGAGGATTTTTGCTGATTTAGCAATAATCGGAAACAGATCAAACAAAAAAGCCCTGAGCAGATGCTCAGGGCTCTTATTAAGTGGCGGAACGGACGGGACTCGAACCCGCGACCCCCTGCGTGACAGGCAGGT
>NZ_JBEAJL010000020.1:0-46665 GCF_040065275.1 Klebsiella sp. JB_Kp042 | reverse complement strand
CCTTTTCTCCACCTGAAGGCGGCGGGTTAATGTCGTTCGGGTACAGCCCTGATTACGCTAACCAGCGATGCCCAATGGGGTTACGTACGGTGCTGGGGTATGGCGCATATCATGACGCAACCACGCGCGGCGCAATGGTGCAGCAACTGATGTCAGAAAATAATATTTCGTAAGCGGGAGGCGGTGTGACAACATTTTATACAGCATTGACTCAGGCCGGCCAGGATGCGCTGGCGAACGCTGCGCTGACAGGGGAGCCTGTAGGATTTTCGTGGATGGGTGTTGGCGATGGCGACGGAGGGCGCGTCAAGGTTACCTCTGCCCAGACAGGGCTAGTCAATGAGAAATACCGCGCGCCGCTCAACCGATTGGTCATTGCAGATCAAGGCGCGAACATTATTCGTGCCGAAATGATTATGCCACCGGAGGTTGGTGGGTTCTGGTTGCGTGAAGCGGCACTCTATGACGATGAGGGTGTATGCCTAGCGGTTGCCAGTGTGCCTGACTCATATAAGCCAATGTTGACAGAAGGATCGGGGAGGCTTCAGGCGGTGAATTTGTGGATTGCGGTAGCCAATACGGCTGACGTGCTTTTGAAAACAGATCCAACTGTTATCCTTGCCACTCGGGATGAAGTCAACAGAGCGAAAAATGAAGCAAAGGATTACACCGATGATGCTATGAGCCAGCTAAATACCGACATTCAGAAATCCATCACTGACGCTATCGTTGCGGCACGCCGGGACTTCTGGGAAGAGGAAAATCCACTCGGCACGGTGCGCTTCTTTGCTCAAAATATCAATCCGAACGAGAAATGGCCGTGGTCGCAATGGACTTACACTGGCGAGAATAAAACAATCCGCGTCGGTAAGGCCGATGGATCAAATGTGGGTGCCACTGGTGGCAGCGACACTGTTACACTCCAGAAAGCCAACCTCCCCGCCGTACAGATTAACGTGACTGGATGGACTGATGAACACCAGGGGAGTAATCAGGAAACGACTGAAAATGGCGCGCACAATCACCAGGGTGGAGATGGCGCACCGGGCGCTTCATGGAGAGAAACCACTCATGGAACAGACAACCAGAAAAGCACAACTTATAACAATACAAGCGATGCACCAGCGCATAAGCATGGTTTAACTATTCCGCCTCATAGTCACACAGTTACTGGGAAAACGGATAATCTTGGTAACGGTCAGGCAATTAACGTCGTTGAGGCGCACGCCTTGCTGATGTGCTGGGCGCGGGTTGCATAGTATCGAGCATCGTCAAAAATAACGTTCTGCAGCATGGTCAGAAATGGCGATGTTTGCCGGTACAGTAAAGCCCCTCGATGAGGGGCTTTTTGTTGGATTAAAGCAGGCGATTAAGTGAGTTGGTTGTTGCGTTAATGGCTTTGGTGGCACTGCTCTGAAGGTCTGCCAGGGCATCGCTGATGGAGGATGATTGCAGCTTCTCGCGAAAATCTGCATCCGCCCGGCTGAGGCTTAACGTAAATTCAATTTTCTTTGCGCCACCGAACTGATCGAACTCGGTTTTACCTCGTTCCAGCCGCGTCATGACGTACATTCCGTAAATCCGTCCATCACCTTCAATCAGCGGCCAGGGGCGGCCAGAAAATCCGATCGTCTCAAGCGCAGATAGCGACAGATTGCCGCCGGTAATTTCCGGATAGAGCATCCCGGACAGGGTAATGTTGTCCTCTCCCGGGCCGATGTACTGCCACCCGGCTGACTGATTAACCCGGTCGTTTTTGACGTGCCGCCATTCCTGCGAGTGCTGGAGCTGCTGATAAGGGGCCGTGCGCAGTGTAAAAACAAACATCCCGAAAACCATCATCATACTGATTACCTCTAATCTCTGTCGCGGAACGAGCCACGGTTACTTCTGGTTGTGCTGGCCATTGCATCGCGAACGGCATTCCTGACCATTTTTTCCAGATCACGCGCCGAATGCTGGCCGACCTCGTTAAAGACCAGGTTAAACACTGGCGCACCACTTATCGGGGCGGAAACTGGCGCCGAAAGCGGGCCTTGTGTGGCTGAGGGTACGGAGAGAATGCCGCCTGCCGCCGGAGCTGCAACGCGCGGTACTGCCTGAGGTGAGATCCGCGCCTCCTGATAGGCGCCGCGCAGAGCCAGTGCACGAGGCAGGTTTTTAAAAATAATGTCGCCAGGGCCAATCTTTTTGCGTGCTTCCTTCGTGTTGTCGGCGGTCGCCTTCGTGTTATCCGCAATGCTATTCAGGCGGCGCATTGTGCCGGTGTTGCCGGATAGTGGCGATGATGCAGGCGGTGCGCCTGCGGTAACGGGGGAATCTGATTTTTTAGGTGACCAGTCCCACGCCTTTTGAACCATTTTCTTTTGCTTCGGATCCCACTCCCACGACGTCGGTTTTTTTGGTTCGAGG
The DNA here is from genome assembly GCF_040065275.1 of Klebsiella sp. JB_Kp042. NCBI lineage: Bacteria > Pseudomonadati > Pseudomonadota > Gammaproteobacteria > Enterobacterales > Enterobacteriaceae > Klebsiella > Klebsiella sp. JB_Kp042. Next base: position 44,253 of record NZ_JBEAJL010000020.1, on the reverse strand, counting down.
TTGTTGGCCTTAGCCCGCGCAGCGTCAATTCCGAAAGGGATTAAGCCCAGCTTTTCAAGCAACAAGCTGACTCCTTCGGTCAGCAAGCGGAGCGGGGTAAAAAGCAGATTCAGGGCGGTACTCAGCACCTCGCCAAATGTTTTCCCGGCGCTGGCACACTTATCCAGCGCATCGCGGGAAAAATCAATCGGTGTAAATAGCTGACTGAACCAGCTCCAGACTTTTGCCACCCCGGCGCTGATGGCGTCAAACAGCGGCACCAGGAAATAAAACGACTGAATCAGCGGAGAAAGCCCCTGACTGATGCCGGTAAACAGCCCGGAGAAAAACACCTTAATCGGCTCCCAGTATCGCCAGATGAGCAGACCGGCGGTGATGAACGCTGCCAGAATCAGACCGGGGATCCCCAGCAGTGATGCGAGAATGACTCTTAAGCCTGAGAACGCCACGCCGAGCGTCGAAATACCGCCGGTCGCAGTGATTGATGAGATGCCGATCATACTGAGCATCAGGCGGAGTTTTGCCAGTGGGCCAAGGATGAAGCTGGCGCCAATGCTGGCAATGCCCACAGCCCCGGCGAAGACAGTCAGCGCTCCACCGACAAGGATCAGCGTCTGCGTCAGCCGCGGGTTTTCTTTCACCCATTCACTGGCTGACGTGATTAAGTCACTTAACCCCTGAGTCAGTTTACGTAATGGCCCGTCGGTGGTTTCTTCCACCTGGATGCGGAAGCCTTCCCATGCACTATCCAGATTTTTCAGATCACCGCTGAGGTTGTCGGCCATCACTTTTGCCGCTTTCTGCGCTTCACCCTGTGATCCGCGTAAATCAGCCAGCAGCTTTTGCAGCTCACCACTACCCGCAGATCTCACCAGTGCCTGGAATGATTTAGCCGCTTCCTCCCCGGCGATATCTTTGAAGAAGGACAGCTGATCGGTGGCGCCGTACTTCGAGACGGATTTATAGATATCTGAGAGGATGGCTTCTGCCGGTCGCATTTTGCCGGTGGCGTCAGCCACGGTAACGCCAAGCTGTTTCAAGGCGGCCTGTGCTTTAGTAGTGGGTGCGGCTAGTCGGGAGAAGGTCGTTTGCAGACCTGTGCCCGCGATACTGCCACGCAGCCCCACGTTCGCCATTACACCAATCATGGCGGTGGTACGCTCAACATCAACGCCCAGACCGGCCATGCCGGTACCTGCGTATTTCATCGCTTCGCCGATATTGGTTAAATCGGTGTTGGTACGAGTAAAGGCGGCGGTCAGCACGTCACTGACGCGATCCATTTCCTTTGGATCGAGACGGAATTGCGACAGGATGTTAGAGCTGATGTCGGCACTTTCACCAAGATCCATACCACCGGCCAGCGCCATGTTAAGCACGCCGGGTAAGGCCGCCTGAATAGCTTCGGGGGTGAAGCCGGCCATCGCGAGAAATGCCTGACCGCTCGCGGCGTCGCGGGTAGTAAAGGCCGTTTCGGCGCCGAGCTTTTTCGCCTGCGTGCGCAGGTCGGTCAGCTGGGATGAGTTTTTGCTGAGGCGGGTTAACGCTTGTACGCGCGACATTTCCTCATCAAAACCCACCGCAGGCGCCAGGAACGACCCCGCCGCATAACCTGTAGCCGCTGCGCCAAGTGTCATCCCCATGCCAGCGCCACGGAGTTTCCCTGCGGTTTCTTTGGCGCGTTCATAGCTTGCCTGGGCGCGTGTCGTGGCCGCCAGCTGGCGACGTTCGCGCTCCAGCGTCTGGTTATATTGCTCTGTGCGCCGGATTGCGCTCTGAATTGCACCGCTGCCGGATGACAGGTTAACACCGTGCTGGCGCACCGCCTGCGCCGCCGTGCGCAGCTGCGTGGTCTGTTTGTTATAGGTATCCGTCAGCCGCGAGAGCTTGCCGCGCAGCGATTCAAGACGAGCCGCCTGGGCTTCGGTAAGCTGGCCGCCTTCGCGCTGTTTCTGGTTGAGTCCGTCAAAGGCTCGTTGGGTAGTTTTTAGTTTCTGCGCCGTTTCATTGGCCTGCGAGCGTAGCTTGTCGAATGCCGCTGCGCTTTTCTCCAGATCCTTGATCGACGATTGCGTTTTCTTGAGGGATTCAGAAAGGCCGCCAATAGCTTTACTGGCGGCGTTGACCGGACGGGTGAGTTTATCAATGGCGCTGAACGCAACGCGAATACTAAGATCCATCGTCGTCATCCTCCTTGTCATGGTTGCCGCTTCTGATAGCCGCCCGTTCGCGCCAGGCTATCAGCTCGCGCAGCTCCATGCCGTACATCTCGGAGGGCGGCCAGTGAAAAATAACAGCGATATCGGCGATCAGGTCGTCAATATCGGAGATAACCGCTTCTCTTACTTGCTCGTCGTCGCCGCTTCGGTGACTGCGGACGGCTCCGCTTTCGTCAAAAAAGGCGTGATCTCTTCACACAGCGCAGTAAAGTCGCCGGTCGCCATCGTGGCAATCTCGACAGCAGTCAGTTGCGGGCTGGTTGTGCGCGTCAGCAGCGTGGAGACGGCGTCATAGTCGAAGTTGAGCACATCAACCAGTTTCAGGCCGCGCAGCGAGCCAGCCTGCTTGATGGTGTCGGTGATAGCGATGGTTTTGATTTCCTGATCACCGCGCTTGATAGGTTTGCTTAAAGTCACAGACATTGATAATTCTCCGGGCGACCAGGCTGGCCGCCATTGATAGCGGTTAAAAAGTTACTGGCCGAGGCCCAGCGCGGAGGCAATGCGATCCGGATAAAGGCTCTTACCGTTGCGTTTATAGATGAAGTTCAGCAGGTCGATTTCCAGCAGGGGCTTATCGTCTACTGACTCTTTGTAATAGGTGTTTTTGATCGCGTAGGTGTGATTAGTGTCATCACCCTGTTTCGCTTCACCCTGATCAATTTCAGTGATGCGGCCACGCATTTCGACTTCCAGCAGCGAACTGGTACCACCGCTGTAAATCTCACCCACAAAGCGCAGGCGCAATTCGTCAATATCGCCGCCCCATTTCAGGATCAGCTCTTCGACTACACCGCCGACAATCATTGATGCATCCAGCGCCCCGGCTTCCAGGCCGAGATCGACGCCTGCCGCGCCAAGCATGCCGCCGCCCTGATAGTCTTCCGTTTTCCGGGTGAGTTTCGGGAGCGTGACGCTAGGCACTTTCCCGATATAGTTTTCCCCGTCCACAAAGAGGGTAAACAGCCGCAGTTTTTTAGGAATAGCCATTTACGCACCTCCCAACGATGCAAAAGCCGGTTCGTAATACTGATCGGTGAAAGTCTGGATCAGCGTTAAATCTTCCAGCGGCGGTACCGGGCTGTAGTTGTAACGCACGACAGCCTTACCCTGGCGCAGGCCAGTGGTCGGGTTATCGACGATATCAAACCAGCACGCCGCACCAATCAGTTTGCCTGCCGTGACGAGTGCCTGAAGTTTGGCGTTAATACCGCTTACCACGTCTTTCACGTTCGCCGGGGTGAGTGGGCTGTCAACAGTGGTAAATTGCGCCTCGGCGATACTGTCCGCCAGGATTTGGGCGGTACGGGTGTACACCTCGAAAATATATTCTTCGGTATCTGTGGTGCGGTTGCCCCAGAAGCGGAAGCCGTCACGCTTAATCAGCGTGGTGATTTCGTTGGCGTTCAACTCGTTGGCGTCGGAGTCTTCCGCCTGTAGCGCCCAGAACACGTCTTTGGTAATCCCCAGCACGTTTTTAACCGCCACGTTAGATAGCGATTTATGCCAGCCCTGCTCGTTGTCGATCAGGGCTCGCAGACCTAATGCATAAGCCACGGCGGGAAATTCTTCATTGGCGCCGGTCAGTGAGTTGTAGGCGATGAAGTTCGGCCAGATCAGCATGCCTTCGCGCTCTGCAAATTGTTCACGATAAGTTTTCGCTTCGGTGATCGTTTCGCAGCCATCGCAATAGCTGTAAGAGAACGCCCGCAGCTGCTTCGCAATCACGCGTAACTGCGCGGTGACCTCCTGCGTGTCATACATTGGCACGCCGAGGATGCGCGGGCGATAACCGGTTTTTTGCTCTGCTGTCAGCAGGGCAAACATGCCGGTATAGCTGCCGTCCGCCTTAGTTCCGCCAATGATGAGCTGCGACTGCGTCTGGGTGCCTTCACCGGCCTTAGCCTCTGCGACGCGCACGACGATCACGCGGGTGCTGACCTGGTCGGAAATAGCCTTGAGCGATTTGTACAGGGAGCCGGTTTTACCGGCCTTACCCAGCACGCTGATCACTCGCGTAATCAGTACCGGTGTATCAAGTGGAAAGGTTTCAGGATCGGCATCCTCAGCAACCGCCACCAGGCCAATGACCGTTGAATCAACATCGTTGATTAAGGTCTGTAGGTCGGTGTTTTCTTTGGTGCGCGCCCCGTGGAAAAAGTTGTCGGTCATACTCTACCGCCATCATGTTTAGTGAGTTCGGGGTGATAATCCCTGAAATACATGGCGTCGTCTTGCGGCGGTGGTTGTGGGCGTTCCGTGACAACAAAAAGCCGTCGCATGCCTCGCGCGCGCATGGAACTATCAGCGGCGGAGGGCAATCATGGCGCTGAACACAGACACAATCGACAATGCAAAAAGCCTGCTGAATGCGGGCGCTCAGGACTTCAAAAAATACCAGGATGAGTTGTCGCGCATCCCGGCGTTTAATGTTCTGATTGGCGGCAAGGCGCTGACCGTGCTGGATGAAAAAATAATTTCTCTGGAGCTGACGGATAATCGCGGATTTAACGCCGACGAGCTGACGATCATCGTTGATGACAGCCAGGGCGATATTGAGCTGCCGCCTCGTGGCGCCGAGTTGTCGTTATCGCTTGGATGGCAGGGGGAATCGCTAATCTACAAGGGGGTTTACATTGTTGATGAGATCGCACACTCAGGGCCGCCAGACCGCATCGAGATAACCGCCCGTAGCGCTGATTTTCGCGATGAATTCAATATCAAACGCGAGGTGTCGTGGCATGACGTGACGGTAGAGCGCGTCGTGTCGGCTATCGCTCACCGTTACAAACTGAAGCCGGTAATTTCCGAGCAGCTGATGAACACCGAGATAGATCATGCCGACCAGACCCAGGAGAGCGATATGTCATTCCTGACGCGTATGGCGGATATTCTCGGCGCCATAGCCACGGTAAAAAACGGTTGTCTGTTGTTCATTCTGCCGGGCGGTGGCGTCAGTGCGAATGGCAAAGCGTTGCCGGAGTTCGCCATTACGCGCGGTAGTGCAGACCGTCATTCGTTCCGCATTGCAGACCGCGACGCTTACACCGGTGTGCAGGCTTACTGGCTGGATCTGAACTTCGGCAAAAAGAAAAAAGTCACGGTGAAGAAGCGCAAGAAAACCACGGAGAAGAAGCCGCGCAGCAGTAGCCGGGAGGGAGATTATATCGCCGGGGAAGATGGTAATGTTTTTGTACTCCGTACAACATACAGCAGCGAAATGGCGGCACAGCGCGCGGCCGCCGCAAAATGGCAGCAACTTCAGCGCGGTGCAGCTGAATTTTCGTTAACCCTGGCTTATGGGCGCGCAGATCTTTATCCGGAGATGCACGGAACCGTAACGGGATTTAAAGATGCGATAGACAAGCAGGACTGGATAATCGCGAAGGTGGGGCATACGGTAGACGACAGCGGATTCAAAACCAGGCTGGAGCTTGAGGCGAAAATACCTGAATGGATTGCAGAAAGTGAGAGTTAACGGCCATAATATGAGCGAGTTCAACTCCCGCCCCGGGAGGCCATCATGTTTAAGTGTCCTGTTTGTGGTGCCGTTGCAAAAACGCGTACCAGTCGCCCGTTAAGCAATACCACCGTTCGGCATTATCACCAGTGCCAGAATTTTGAATGTAGTATCACTTTCACCACGCTAAACAGCGTTGAAAAACTGGTAACGAAGCGCACACCGCGTGAAAAGTTACCGCCGGGCTTCATCCCTTCAGATGCGTTTCCTGCATCGCACTACGGCAACGATCAGCTTACCCTCGCAGTTTAAAATAGACCCCGCATATGCGGGGTCTATTTCTTGTCAATTGAGAATGATCCTATAAAATCAAAATGTTTTGTAACAAATAAAAACCAATAAGTAACGATGGGGATAATTGTTATGGCTTTAGTTAGCTGCCCGGAATGCCGGAAAGAAGTGAGTGATTCAGCGTTGAGGTGTCCTTCCTGCGGCAAACAACTAAGAAAACCGCGCCGCTCAATTTTTGGGCTACTTATAAAATGGATCTTCATTCTATTTAACATCTTCATGATCTACGCCCTCTTTAAAGGCCTGGGCGGAACCGGTGAAGTTATTAATCATGCCACATCGGAAGCGGAAAGGGCTGGGGCTGCTTTAGGGGCTGGTCTGGGAATGATGGCCATTGGCACTATTTGGGTTATTGGCGACATTGTTATTGGAATACTGGTGTTTCTTACAAGACCAAAGGGATGATCTCATGAAGAAAAGTTTTGTTTTCATTGTGACATTTTTAGCCGCTTCCGTGTCTTTGGCTGCTCATGCTCAAAAGGAGCCAAAGGACTTTAAAGGGGTTCTTCAGTGTCGAGCGATTGAGGATAGCTCTCAGCGTCTTTCTTGTTACGATAATTCAATTCCACCGACGCGAACGAAGAGTGCTAAAAAATTTGAAAGTAGAGACCAATGCCCTGATGAAAAAACGGACGAGGGCCGCCTGACCTGCTACGACAGATTTTTCTCACCAACGTTTAAACCAACAAATTCGACCAAAACCATATCTTCAGGCCAAGAGGTCGCTAAAAACGAGGCGATCAGTAAAGAAAAGCTCCTTGAATGCCGTTCAGAAATAAATGGCACCAAACGATTAGCGTGTTATGACAAGCTTTTCCCTCAAGATGAACCAGAGAATGTTGCGTCTTCCGCAGTTGAGTCAGCCCCGAGCCCTGGAAAATGGCTGACTCATATAACAACTTCACCGGTTGATGACTCTAAAAATGTGGTTTTAATGCTACCTAGCAATGATTCCATCAGAACACCATACGGCGAGACCGTTACACCGACGATTTTTGTAGCTTGTCGTGAAAAGAAAACCGAAGTTTTTATTAATTGGGATGTATATCTGGGGTTAGAAGAAACTAGCATGCTTTACCGGTTTGATAAGCAAAAAGCCGTGGAAAGGCGATGGTCTATTTCTACTGATACAAAGGCTGTTTTCTATAGTGGGCGAGATATTGATTTTGTTAAAGCCATGGTGAAAGCCGATAAGATGTTCGCCAGGATAACGCCTTACAACGAAAGCCCGGTGTCTGTGACATTCGATTTGGCGGGACTCAATAGCGCATTGAAACCGTTACAGCAAGCCTGTGGCTGGAAATAGAGCTGATAGGTAATGAAGATAAGCCACGGATAACCGTGGCTTTTTTGTCGATGTGGTCACAGTGTGGACACTGTTTGATAAAAATCCCTTTTTATCAGTAGGCTGGCGGCTTCCTTAGCGCACCATCCCTGTCTTCCCCCACATGATGTGGGGGTTTTTTTGCCCTTTTTTCGGCAAATCAACTTCTTCGCCTATCCCGTGAGCGTCACCAGTTCAGGTTATACTAAGCGCAGTGCAGGAGAAGGAGCCTATATGAATCAATCTTATGGCCGGTTGGTCAGCCGCGCCGCTATCGCAGCGACGGCGATGGCCTCCGCGTTACTTTTGATCAAAATTTTTGCGTGGTGGTATACCGGTTCAGTCAGTATTCTGGCCGCGCTGGTGGATTCGCTGGTGGATATTGCCGCCTCGCTGACCAACCTGCTGGTGGTGCGCTATTCGCTGCAGCCTGCGGATGAAGAACATACCTTTGGCCACGGCAAAGCGGAGTCGCTGGCGGCGCTGGCGCAAAGCATGTTTATCTCCGGCTCGGCGCTGTTTCTGTTTCTTACCGGTATTCAGCACCTGGTGCGTCCGGAGCCGCTACAGGCCGCCGGCGTCGGGGTTGTCGTCACGTTGATTGCCCTGTTCAGCACGCTGGCGCTGGTGACCTTCCAGCGCTGGGTGGTGCGAAAAACCCAAAGCCAGGCGGTGCGGGCGGATATGCTTCATTATCAGTCTGATGTTATGATGAACGGCGCCATTCTGGTGGCGCTGGGCCTCTCCTGGTACGGTTGGCATCGCGCCGATGCGTTGTTTGCCTTAGGAATTGGCATCTATATTTTATATAGCGCGCTGCGGATGGGCTATGAGGCGGTTCAGTCGTTACTCGACCGCGCTTTGCCTGACGAGGAGCGTCAGGACATTATCACCATCGTGACCGCATGGCCCGGCATCCGCGGGGCGCACGATCTACGAACGCGGCAGTCAGGGCCGACCCGCTTTATTCAGATTCATTTGGAAATGGAAGATAACCTCCCGCTGGTGCAAGCCCACGTGATTGCAGACCAGGTGGAGCAGGCGATTCTGCGCCGTTTCCCGGGTTCCGATGTCATTATCCATCAGGATCCCAGTTCTGTGGTGCCGGCGGCGCAGCAGGGCTTTTTTGAGCGTTAGGTTATAGTCTGTAAACTCGATGTAAAAATGTGGGTCAGCTCGGCATTTTTTGTATAAATTACCGCCGTTTGGTCTGACCTGAATCAATTCAGCTTGAGGCGTTTGATATACTATTGTCATTAGCGTCGTGCACTCCTGGTGAGGGAGCGCTTCAGGCAACAGAATTATTTTTTGCTTCCTAAGTTCAGAGGTAGTCATGATTAAGAAAATCGGTGTGTTGACAAGTGGCGGTGATGCGCCGGGCATGAACGCAGCAATTCGTGGCGTTGTGCGCGCGGCATTAACGGAAGGTCTGGAAGTTTTTGGAATCTATGACGGTTACCTCGGCTTGTACGAAGACCGTATGGTTCAGCTCGACCGTTACAGCGTTTCCGACATGATCAACCGCGGCGGCACCTTCCTGGGCTCCGCTCGCTTCCCGGAATTCCGCGAAGAACACATCCGCGCAGTGGCTATCGAAAACATGAAGAAGCGTGGCCTGGACGCGCTGGTGGTTATCGGTGGTGACGGGTCCTATATGGGGGCGATGCGCCTGACCGAGATGGGCTTCCCGTGCATCGGCCTGCCGGGCACCATCGACAACGATATCAAAGGCACTGACTACACCATCGGCTTCTTCACCGCTCTGAGCACCGTGGTGGAAGCGATTGACCGTCTGCGCGACACCTCCTCTTCGCACCAGCGTATCTCCGTGGTGGAAGTGATGGGCCGTTACTGTGGCGACCTGACTCTGGCGGCGGCGATTGCCGGCGGCTGTGAGTTCATCATGGTGCCGGAAGTGGAATATACCCGTGACGATCTGGTAGCGGAAATCAAAGCCGGCATCGCGAAAGGGAAGAAACACGCTATCGTGGCGATCACCGAGCACATGTGCGACGTTGACGAGCTGGCAAGCTACATCGAGAAAGAGACCGGCCGTGAAACCCGCGCTACCGTCCTCGGCCACATTCAGCGCGGCGGTTCCCCGGTTCCTTACGACCGTATCCTGGCTTCCCGCATGGGCGCCTATGCGATTGAGCTGCTGCTGCAGGGCCATGGCGGCCGTTGCGTCGGCATCCAGAACGAGAAGCTGGTGCACCACGACATCATCGATGCCATCGAGAACATGAAGCGTCCGTTCAAGAACGACTGGCTGGATTGCGCGAAGAAACTGTACTAAGTTACGCGCCGGATAAACAAAAGGCCTTCTCATGGAGAAGGCCTTTTTTATGGCGCAAGGTTTATTCGATATCCAGCGGGTCTTCCGACAGAATCATCCCGGTGTTATCGGCATACAGATGGTCGCCGCTGAAGAAGGTCACGCCGCCGAAATTGACGCGCACGTCGCTTTCGCCGATGCCTTCGCCAGCCGCGCCGACCGGAATAGCCGCCAGCGCCTGGATGCCGATATCCAGTTCCTCAAGGTCGTCAACCTGGCGCACCGCGCCATAGACCACCAACCCTTCCCATTCATTCTGTACGGCCAGACGCGCCAGGTCAGCGTCAATTAACGCGCGTCGTACTGAGCCGCCGCCGTCGATCAGGAGAATATGACCACGGCCATTCTGCTCGAGCAGATCGTAGAGCAACCCGTTATCCTCGAAACATTTTACCGTAATGATCTGTCCACCAAACGACGACCGTCCTCCAAAGTTAGAGAACAGCGGTTCCACGACGTTGACATCTTCCTGGTAGATGTCACAAAGCTCGGAAGTATCGTATTTCATAGGCTTAACGTTCAGTTGCTGCGAGAGTTTTTAGTATATCCCGCGAATCGCATTGTTGGCAAAATCATCAATTGTTAATTGATATTTGTCAGTTAAGCCGCCAGCTTACTGGCAATAATCCCGATAACAAACAGCAGGTTGGTCAGCAAAGCCCCTTTGACCGTCTTTTCGAGCATCGGCCGCATCGCCAGCGGATCGGATTCGCGCAGGACGTAACGCGCCTGTTTGACCAGCATCGGCGTGGCGAGAATAAACAGCCAGCCCCAGGCAGAATGCAGCGCCAGCAGGTTAAACAGCGCCAGACACAGCAGGGCGCCGAGCAGCAGGCAGGCATGATAGCGGCGGGCATTGACCGGCCCCAGGCGCACGGCGAGGGTGTTCTTCCCGTTCTGCCGGTCGCTGTCGATATCACGCAGGTTATTGATGTTCAGTACGGCGGTCGCCAGCAGACCGCAGGCCGTTGCCGGCAGAAAAATGGCCGCTTCCACATTGTGGGCTTGCAGATACCAGCTGCCGAGGACGCTCAGCCAGCCGAAGAAAACGAGTACCGAAATATCACCGAGGCCAATATAACCATACGGGCGGGTGCCCACTGTGTAGGTGATGGCGGCCACGATCGACAGGCCACCCAGCGCGAGGAAACCGATGAAATCGCCGACGCTCTGCCAGGCGACGCACAGTAGCGCCAGACCAAACAGACAGATCAGCGCGACGGTGACAATCAAGGCGCGCTTCATCTGCTGGGGGGTAATCACCCCTTTCTGCATCCCGCGCAGCGGCCCGATGCGGTCCGGTTTATCGCTCCCCTTGACCGCGTCGCCGTAGTCATTGGCGAGGTTGGAAAGAATTTGCAGCAAGCCGGCGGTGATCAGCGCCAGCAGAGCGACCCAGGGATCAAAATGCCCCTGCTCCCAGGCAAGGACGGTGCCAACAATAATCGCGGCAAACGCCAGCGGTAACGTTTTAGGACGCAGGCTTTCCAGCCACGCCTGAGAACGGCTGATATCAGTCATAGTTATTTTAGCCAATAAAAATGGGGGCGATAGCCCCCATCAACAGTGATGAAAATGCATTGCACCGGATTATAGGATAAAACGGCTCAGATCTTCATCTGCCACCAGAACATCCAGGTGCTTACTCACATATTCGGCATCGATAGTGACGGTCTGGCCGTTCATCTCGCTGGCATCATAGGAGATATCTTCCACCAGGCGCTCCAGCACGGTGTGCAGACGGCGCGCGCCGATGTTCTCGGTGGTTTCGTTTACCTGCCATGCGGCCTGAGCGATACGCTTGATACCGTCTTCGGTGAATTCGATATTCACCCCTTCGGTCGCCATCAGCGCCTTGTACTGCACGGTGATGGAGGCGTTCGGTTCGGTCAGGATGCGCTCGAAGTCATGGGTGGTCAGCGCCTTCAGCTCAACGCGGATCGGCAGACGCCCCTGCAGTTCCGGGATCAGATCGGACGGGCTGGCCACCTGGAACGCGCCGGAGGCGATAAACAGGATGTGGTCGGTCTTGACCATCCCGTGCTTGGTGGAGACGGTGCAGCCTTCCACCAGCGGCAGCAGGTCGCGCTGTACGCCTTCACGGGAGACGTCCGGGCCGGAGGTGTTGCCGCCGCGCTTACAGATTTTGTCGATTTCGTCGATAAAGACGATACCGTGCTGCTCAACAGCGTCGATGGCTTCCTGCTTCAGCTCTTCCGGATTGACCAGTTTGGCCGCTTCTTCTTCAATCAGCAGCTTCATCGCGTCTTTGATTTTCAGCTTACGCGGTTTCTGCTTCTGGCCGCCGAGGTTCTGGAACATGGACTGCAGCTGGCTGGTCATCTCTTCCATGCCCGGAGGGGACATGATTTCAACGCCCATCGGCGCCGCAGCGAGATCGATTTCAATCTCTTTATCGTCCAGCTGGCCTTCGCGCAGTTTCTTACGGAACGCCTGGCGCGCCGCAGACGGTTCCTGCGACGGCTCAGTCTGGCCCCAGTTGTTCTTCGCCGGTGGGATCAGCACGTCAAGCACGCGCTCTTCCGCCAGCTCTTCCGCGCGGTAACGGTTCTTATCGATGGACTGCATACGAACCATTTTGATCGCCGCATCGGTCAGATCGCGGATGATAGAGTCCACTTCTTTACCGACATAGCCCACTTCGGTGAACTTCGTCGCTTCAACTTTAATAAACGGCGCGTTGGCCAGTTTCGCCAGACGACGAGCGATTTCGGTTTTACCGACGCCGGTTGGGCCGATCATCAGAATGTTTTTCGGCGTGACTTCATGACGCAGCTCTTCGTTAAGCTGCATCCGGCGCCAGCGGTTACGCAGGGCGATAGCAACAGAACGCTTGGCGGCGTCCTGGCCGATAATGTGTTTGTCCAGTTCGCTGACAATTTCGCGTGGGGTCATTTCAGACATGGGAGATCCTTACGCTTTAGAAGGTAATTCTTCGATGGTGTGGAAATGGTTGGTATAGATGCAGATATCGCCTGCAATATCCAACGCTTTCTCGGCGATATCGCGCGCGCCCATATCGGTGTTTTCCAGCAGCGCGCGGGCCGCGGCCTGGGCGTAAGGACCGCCGGAGCCGATAGCAATCAAATCGTTTTCCGGCTGTACCACGTCACCGTTACCGGTGATGATAAGCGACGCGTTTTCGTCCGCGACGGCCAGCAGCGCTTCCAGCTTGCGCAACATCCGATCGGTTCGCCAGTCTTTAGCCAGCTCAACGGCGGCCTTCACCAGATGGCCCTGGTGCATTTCCAGTTTGCGTTCAAACAGTTCGAACAGCGTGAAGGCGTCGGCGGTGCCGCCAGCGAAACCGGCAATCACTTTGTCGTTGTACAGACGACGCACTTTTTTCACGTTGCCCTTCATTACGGTGTTGCCCAGCGTGGCCTGGCCATCACCGGCAATAACAACATGGCCGTTACGGCGAACACTTACAATTGTAGTCACGAGCAGACCCCTTGGTTGCAAAAGCGGAACAGGGGCCCCGCGCTGTCCGCGGGGCCGAATGCAATTATAGATGGGGGGGATTTTGAGGGTTTCAACCCCTGGCGGCGAGACGAATGCAGTTCGCGTGTCCAGCCATCTTCAGGCGGGTGATCATCTCGTTGGCGCTTTCTTTGCCTTTCAGCGGGCCAATGACCACGCGGTTCCAGCCGTTGTTGGTGGTGATGTGCGAAGCAAACCCTTCGAAAGCCAGCTGAGCGCGGACGGTTTCGGCCTGCTCGGCGCCTTTAAAGGAGCCGCACTGGATCATCCAGCTACGATCGTCTTTTTTCTCGGCGGTCGTTTTCGGCGCTTCCTCCACTCGAGTCACTGGCGCGGCGGCCTGCGCGCGCGGCTGCGTAGTCGTAGTGTGCGCCGGCGTCTGCAGCAGATCCTGGTACGGCTGCTGGTTTGACGCGGTCTGCTTCGGCTGTTGCTGCTGGACCGGCTTCGGCTGCTGAACGCGCGGCGGCTGCTGCACGGTCTGCTGCTGAGTTTGCGCCCACTGTTGCTGTTGCGCCTGCTGCTGTTGCTGCGCTAAACGCTGACGCTGCAGCGTCTGCTGGCGCTGGGCCGGCGTTTGTTCGTTCCACGGCACTTCGGTCAGCTGAGTCGGCTGTTGACGCATATCGGCCTGCATCTGGGCCAGCAGCTGACGCTGTTCGTCGGTCAGTTGCTCCGGTTTCATCACTTCGCCGCCGGCGGTCGGTTCGGTCGGCGCGCGAACGCCCGGCTGGCGGCTTTCCAGCTCTTTAATATAGCGCCAGCGCTCTTCCGGTTTTGGCGGCAAGCCGTTGCCGGCGGCCTGGCGATTTTGCATCGCTTCCGCTTCTTCTTTCTTATGGTGCGTAATGAAATAGAGTCCACCGATAAAGGCCACCAGCACAGCCGCCGCGATCGCCACCATAGCCGGTGAAATTGCCGGGAGGCTGCTTTGCTTATTCCTTGAGCTTCGGGTAGTGCTCTTTTTGCGCCGCGAAGAAGCCGGTTGGCTGCGGCGTACATAATCTCGTTGTGCCACTATCGTTTCGCTGTCTTATATTCGTTCGTCAGCCCGCCATGTTACTTAAGCGGCGGGCCTTTGACCAGAAGAGCAGGCCCGAAAGCCTGATGGTTATCGTCTGATTTTTTGCGTACTGCCGCGAACAATCAGTTCGCAATCGAGCAGGCGCGAGCCGCTGTTCACGTTATGACCCTGCATTTGCTCAAGTAATAGCAGCATTCCTTCACGGCCGATATCAAAACGCGGCTGTGACACGGTGGTCAATGGCGGATCGCAAAATTCAGACAACGCGATGTTATCGAAGCCGACAATCGACAGGTCGTCCGGCACTTTCAGACCGCGGCGTTTCGCCAGCGATAAGGCGCCCAGCGCCATCACATCGCTATGGCAAAAGACCGCGGTGGGCGGTACCGGCTGCGACAGCAGCTGCTCCAGCGCATTGGCGCCAGCTTCGAAGGTAAAGTTGCCGCGAGCGATATAGTGCGGATCAACGGTGATACCGCTGCGGCGCAGCGCCTGCACGTAACCCTGCAGGCGATAATGGCACAGCGGCATATCTTCCGGGCCGGCGATGCAGCCGATACGCTGGTGTCCCAGCTCGTGAAGATAGTTTACCGCGTTAAAAGCCGCCGTCAGGTTATCGATGTGGACGGTGGGCAGCTCCAGCTCCGGCGCGAACTCGTTCGACATGACCATCGGCGGCAAATTACGCTGCTCTTCCACGCTGGCGTCAAACGGCAGGCGCGAGCTGAGCAGCACCATGCCGTCAATCTGCTTGGTGATGATAAGGTCGATAAAGGTTTTTTCTTTCTGATTCTGGTGGGCGCAATCGCCGATTAACACCAGATATCCGTGCTCGGCGGCAGTGACTTCAATACCGCGGATCACTTCGCTAAAAAAGGGATCGCAGATATCCGGGACGATCACGAGGATCGTCCGCGATTCGTTGCGCTTCATATTGCGTCCGAGCGACTGCGGTAAATAGCCGACTTCCAGCGCCGCCTGCTCGACCCGGTTACGGGTGGCTTGCGACACCTTATCAGGGTTCATCAACGCTCGGGACACGGTTGCCGTGGAAACGTTTGCCTTTAAGGCGACGTCTTTCATGGTGGCGGCAACCACTTGTTTTTTGGGCTTCACCTGGTTTCTCCTCGCTGAATGGCGCTGGCATTTCCCTTGCGCGCTAACTGCTGCATCATTTTTATCAGATAGTCGCGGCAGTGAGTTACAGAATTTTCATGAAAAACGTGATGCTTGTTAAATTTTTCGATCCGGCTCGCAAGAGAAGGCTTACCCTTCAATAGGATCGACATCCAGCACCCACTTCACTTTTTTCGCCTCCGGCAGCGTATTGATCAGCGCCAGCGTACCGCTGACGATATGCTGCAGGCGTACCCGCGAAGGATGCTGCAGCAATATCTGCCACCGCCAGCGGCCGCCGCGCTTCGGCGCCAGCGCCGGAACCGGACCGAGCACCCATAGCTTGTCGTCGGCCAGCGGACTGGCCTGCAGCAGATTGCGCAGCTGTTGTAAAAACAGCGGCGCCTGCTGGTTGTTATGGTCTTCCGCACGAATCAGCACATGGCTGGTCCACGGCGGTAGCTGCATTGTCTGCCGCTCTGCCAGCGCCTGTTCGGCGAAGGCGTCGTAGCCTTTATACAGCAGGGTCTGCAGCAGAGGGTGTTCAGGATGGTGGGTTTGCAGGATCACTTCGCCCTGTTTTCCTGCCCGTCCCGCTCGCCCGGAGACCTGGGTATAGAGCTGAGCGAAACGCTCGGCGGAGCGGAAATCCGCGGAAAACAGCGCCCCGTCGACGTCCAGCAGGGAGACGAGGGTGACGTCCGGGAAGTGGTGGCCTTTGGCCAGCATCTGGGTGCCAATTAAAATACGCGCCCCGCCGCGATGGACGGCGGCGAGATGCTCCTCCAGCGCCCCTTTGCGGCTGGTGGTATCGCGGTCGATACGCGAGATAGGCACGTCAGGGAACAGCGGCGCCAGGGCCTGCTCCAGCTGTTCGGTGCCGATACCCACCGGCACCAGGTGCGTGGAGCCGCAGGAGGGACATTGGCGCGGGATAGGGCGCTGACTGTCGCAATGGTGGCAGCGCAGATGGTGCTGCGCCTGGTGCAACGTGTAGTAGCTGTCGCAGCGCGGACATTCCGCTATCCAGCCGCAGTCGTGGCACAGCAGCGCTGGCGCAAAGCCGCGGCGGTTAAGAAACAGGATCACCTGGTTATCCGCCTGCAGATGCTGGCGCATACGGTTAATCAGCGCGGGAGACAGACCCGCCTGCAGCGGTTGCCCTTTGAGATCGAGCACGTGCTGCTGGGCAGGGCGCGCATTGCCCGCGCGTTTGCTTAAGGTTAACTGGCGGTATTTGCCCTGGCGGACGTTATGCAGGGTCTCCAGCGCCGGCGTCGCCGAGCCGAGAATAATCGGGATCTGTTCGCTGTGGGCGCGCCATACCGCCAGGTCGCGGGCATGGTAGCGCCAGCCCTCCTGCTGCTTGTAGGAGCTGTCATGCTCTTCGTCGATAACGATGACGCCGAGGTCTTTAAACGGGGTAAACAGCGAGGAGCGGGTGCCGATCACAATGGCCGCTTCGCCGTTTTTCGCCTTCAGCCAGGCCGAAAGACGTTCGCTGTCATTGAGTCCGGAGTGCAGCACTTCCACCGGCGCGTTAAAGCGCTGGCGGAAGCGGGCGATGGTCTGCGGCGTCAGACCGATCTCCGGCACCATCACCAGCGCCTGGCGCCCCTGCGCCAGCACATTCTCCAGCACGCTCAAATAGACTTCCGTTTTCCCTGAGCCGGTAATACCCGCCAGCAGCCAGGCGGAGAAGCGATCGGCGGCGCTGTGGATCGCCCCGACGGCGGTGGCTTGCTCGGTATTAAGACGCAGGCGTTCGCCGGCAACCGAATACGCGCTGCGCCAGTCGATGAGGGCGGGCGCTTCGCAGGCCAGCTCCGCCAGCCCTTTGCCGCGCAGCGCCTGCAGCGCCGCTTCATTAAATTCCAGTTCGCCAACCTGATGACGCCAGATTTTTCCCTGGCGCAGCGCCGCCAGCGCCTGCTGCTGCTTCGGCGAGCGTTTCAGACCGTTAAGGTCGACGGCCTGCCCCTGCTCGGTGGCGAACCAGTACCACAGCGGCGTCGCGCTGGCGGGTTTGCCCTGGCGCAGCAGAATGGGCAGCGCATGGAACAGCACATCGCCAATCGGATGATGGTAATACTCAGCCGCCCACATCAGCAGCCGCCAGACGGTACCGGAGAAGACCGGTTCGTCGTCCAGCGCTTCCGCGACCGGTTTTAGCTCGTCCAGCGGCAGCTCGCTGCGTTCGCTGACCGCCGCGACAATACCGATCCGCTCCTGTTTGCCGAACGGCACCCGCACCCGACAGCCCGCTTTGACCGCCATGCCTTCAGGCAGCAGATAGTCAAAAGTGCGCGGTAGCGGAACGGGTAGGGCAACGTGGGCGACGGGCATGTCATCTTCCTGACTTGAAATCTGGCGGGATAGTATACACATTACGATAAGGCGGCGCGGATCAGTTTGCATATGCTGGTCAAATTCTGTATGATTCGCCGCCTTTGATGCGCTTTATATCGCATTGAAGATTGACCATTACCGCGTGCTTCACGCTGTCAACAGCGTAGAGGGCGACGGGAAATTACTAATATCGCGTGGTGTCTGGCGTTAGGGCTGGAAGAGCGACGCGGCCTTAACTGAGGTTCTCCCATGAAAAAAGGTATTCACCCAAATTACGACGAAATTACTGCTACCTGTTCTTGCGGTAATGTCATGAAAATCCGCTCCACCGTAGGTCACGACCTGAACCTCGACGTGTGCGGCAAATGCCACCCGTTCTTCACCGGCAAACAGCGTGATGTTGCTACCGGTGGCCGTGTTGACCGCTTCAACAAGCGCTTCAGCATCCCGGGCAGCAAGTAAGTTGCCAGAAGAAGCCGCCTCAGGGCGGCTTTTTTGTGTCTCTCGCCTGCCTGGGCGGGAAAGAAAAAGGGCGGAAGCGTGCTTCCGCCCTTTTTATCGTCTCAGTATTCCCACGTATCCGGGTCGATACCCAGTTCACGCATAATCGCTTTCGCCGCTTCCGGGATCTCATCGCTGCGCTCTTTACGCAGGTCTTCATCGTTAGGCAACGGTTGTCCGGTAAAGGCATGCAGAAACGCTTCGCACAGCAGTTCGCTGTTGGTCGCGTGACGCAGGTTATTCACCTGACGACGCGTGCGTTCATCGGTGAGGATTTTTAACACCTTCAGAGGAATGGAAACCGTAATTTTCTTTACTTGCTCACTCTTCTTACCGTGCTCAGCGTATGGGCTGATATATTCGCCGCTCCATTCAGCCATGAGATACCTTAATCCTCTGTTTATTAGTGAAGGGCCAGAATATTCCGCCCGGGCTATAATCGCGCGTAGTTTACCGTATGCGCGGGCTTTCTGACATGAGATAAGCCGCCGCCGACGTGCGCTAATGCATATAATTTTAACGGCTATTTGCACTTTGCTCAATCTATACGCAAAGAAGTTTAGATGTCCAGATGTATTGACGTCTATTGTGACAATGTTTACTCTGAAGCCTGACTTTTCACCGATTCAGCCCAGGAACTTCCCAACATGACGCGTAAACAGGCCACCATCGCAGTGCGTAGCGGTTTAAATGACGACGAGCAGTACGGTTGCGTTGTCCCGCCGATCCACCTCTCCAGTACCTATAACTTCACCGACTTTAATGAACCTCGCGCTCACGACTATTCCCGCCGCGGCAACCCGACGCGTGATGTGGTGCAGCGCGCTTTAGCGGAGCTGGAGGGCGGCGCTGGCGCGGTGCTGACCAATACCGGTATGTCGGCGATCCTGCTGGTGACGACGGTGTTCCTTAAGCCTGGCGATCTGCTGGTGGCGCCGCACGACTGCTACGGCGGCAGCTACCGTCTGTTCGATAGCCTGGCGAAGCGCGGCTGCTATCGCGTTCAGTTCGTCGATCAAAACGATGAGCAGGCGCTGCGGGCGGCGCTGGCGGAAAAACCGAAGCTGGTGCTGGTCGAAAGCCCAAGTAATCCATTGCTGCGGGTGGTGGATATTGCGAAAATCTGTGGTCTGGCGCGCGAAGCCGGGGCGATCAGCGTGGTCGATAACACCTTCCTGAGTCCGGCGCTGCAAAACCCGCTGGCGCTGGGCGCCGATCTGGTGTTGCACTCCTGTACTAAATACCTTAATGGTCACTCTGATGTGGTGGCCGGGGTGGTGATTGCCAACGATCCGGCGACTGTCACCGAACTGGCATGGTGGGCGAATAACATTGGCGTCACCGGCAGCGCCTTCGACAGCTATCTGCTGTTGCGCGGGCTGCGGACGCTTTCTCCCCGCATGGAAGTGGCGCAACGTAATGCCCTGGCGATCGTCGAGTATCTGAAAACCCAGCCGCTGGTGAAAAAGCTGTATCATCCGTCGCTGCCGGAAAACCAGGGGTATGAAATTGCGGCGCGTCAGCAAAAAGGTTTTGGCGCAATGTTAAGCTTCGAGCTGGATGGTGACGAGCAGACGCTGCGCCGCTTCCTGAGCGGGCTGTCGCTGTTTACACTGGCGGAATCGCTGGGGGGCGTTGAAAGCCTGATTTCCCATGCGGCAACGATGACGCATGCCGGCATGGCGCCTGAAGCGCGTGCCGCCGCCGGAATTTCAGAAACGCTCCTGCGTATTTCGACCGGTATCGAAGATGGTGAAGATTTAATTGCCGACCTGGAAAATGGCTTCCGGGCAGCAAACGAGGAATAAAGATGAGTGTGATTGCGCAGGCAGGGGCGAAGGGTCGTCAGCTGCACAAATTTGGTGGGAGTAGTTTAGCGGATGCGAAATGTTACCTGCGCGTCGCGGGGATCATGAAGGAGTATTCGCAGGCGGGGGACATGATGGTCGTCTCCGCCGCTGGCAGCACCACCAACCAGCTGATCAGCTGGCTTAAGCTTAGCCAGAGCGATCGCCTTGCTGCGCATCAGGTTCAGCAGTCGCTTCGCCGCTATCACACCGAGCTGATTGGCGGTCTGGTGGAGCCTGCGGCGGCGGATACGTTGATCGCCGCCTTTATCCACGACCTTGAGCGTCTGGCTGGTCTGCTGGACGGCGGGGTTTCCGAAGCGGTCTATGCGGAAGTGGTCGGCCATGGGGAAGTGTGGTCCGCGCGCCTGATGGCGGCGGTTCTCAACCAGCTGGGAATGGAAGCCGCCTGGCTGGACGCGCGCGCGTTCCTGCGCGCGGAACGCGCCGCGCAGCCGCAGGTGGATGAAGGATTATCCTATCCACTGCTGCAGCAGCTGATGGCGCAGCATCCTAACAAGCGTCTGGTGGTGACCGGCTTTATCTCCCGCAACCAGGCCGGTGAAACCGTCCTGCTGGGCCGTAACGGGTCTGACTACTCTGCCACCCAGATCGGCGCGCTGGCGGGCGCTTCCCGCGTCACTATCTGGAGCGACGTCGCCGGGGTGTACAGCGCGGATCCGCGCAAGGTGAAAGACGCCTGTCTGCTGCCGCTGCTGCGTCTGGACGAAGCCAGCGAGCTGGCGCGTCTGGCCGCGCCGGTGCTCCATGCCCGCACGCTACAGCCGGTTTCCGCCAGCGATATCGATCTGCAGTTACGCTGCAGCTATACGCCGGAACAGGGTTCCACGCGCATTGAGCGCGTGCTGGCCTCCGGTACTGGCGCCCGGATTGTCACCAGCCATGACGATGTCTGCCTGGTGGAGTTCCAGGTGCCGGCCGGTCACGATTTCAAACTGGCGCATAAAGAGCTGGACGCCCTGCTCAAACGCGCCCAGCTGCGCCCGTTAGCCGTTGGCGTCCATGCCGACCGCAAACTGCTGCAGTTCTGCTATACCTCCGAGGTGGCCGACAGCGCGCTGAAGCTGCTCGATGAGGCAGGTCTGCCGGGCGAGCTGCGTCTGCGTCAGAAGCTGGCGCTGGTGGCGATGGTGGGCGCGGGCGTCACCCGCAACCCACTGCACTGCCACCGTTTCTGGCAGCAGCTGAAAGGGCAGCCGGTGGAGTTCACCTGGCAGTCGGAAGAGGGGATCAGCCTGGTGGCCGTCCTGCGCGCCGGGCCGACGGAAAGCCTGATCCAGGGGCTGCACCAGTCCTTGTTTCGTGCTGAAAAGCGTATCGGCCTGATGCTGTTCGGCAAAGGGAACATCGGTTCCCGCTGGCTGGAGCTGTTCGCCCGTGAACAAACCACGCTCTCGGCGCGCACCGGCTTTGAGTTTATTCTCGCCGGCGTGGTCGACAGTAAACGCAGTCTGCTGAACTACGACGGGCTGGACGCCAGCCGGGCGCTGGCTTTCTTCAACGATGAAGCGGTGGAGCAGGATGAAGAGTCGCTGTTCCTGTGGATGCGCGCGCACCCGTATGATGATTTAGTGGTGCTGGACGTCACCGCCAGCGAGCAGCTGGCAGACCAGTATCTTGATTTCGCCAGCCATGGCTTCCACGTGATCAGCGCCAACAAGCTGGCGGGGGCCAGCAGCAGCGATAAGTATCGCCAGATCCACGACGCGTTTGAGAAGACAGGGCGCCACTGGCTGTATAACGCCACCGTGGGCGCCGGCTTGCCGGTGAACCATACGGTGCGCGATCTGATCGACAGCGGCGATACCATCCTCGGCCTGAGCGGTATCTTCTCGGGAACGCTCTCCTGGCTGTTCCTGCAGTTTGATGGCACCGTGCCGTTCACCGATCTGGTGGATCAGGCGTGGCAGCAGGGTCTGACCGAGCCGGATCCGCGCGTCGATCTGTCCGGTAAAGATGTGATGCGCAAGCTGGTGATCCTCGCGCGGGAAGCGGGTTACGACATCGAGCCGGATCAGGTGCGCGTGGAATCACTGGTCCCGGCGCACTGTGAAGAGGGTTCGGTCGATCACTTCTTTGAGAATGGCGAAGAGCTGAACGAGCAGATGCTGCAGCGCCTGGAGGCGGCCCGCGAGATGGGGCTGGTGCTCCGCTACGTGGCGCGTTTCGATGCCAACGGCAAAGCACGCGTCGGCGTGGAAGCGGTACGCGAAGAGCACCCGCTGGCGGCGCTGCTGCCGTGCGATAACGTGTTCGCTATCGAAAGCCGCTGGTATCGCGATAATCCGCTGGTGATCCGCGGGCCCGGCGCCGGGCGCGATGTGACCGCCGGGGCGATCCAGTCGGATATTAACCGTCTGGCGCAGCTGCTGTAGTCCCGGGAAAAAGACCAGGCGCGGCCTGGTCTTTTTTGTTAGGGCGCCGCAAAAACTGCTTTAGCGGCAAACAGGCCGTTTAGCGCCGCCGGGAATCCGGCGTAGACCGCCATCTGCATGATCACTTCCGTAATTTCCTCTTGCGTCAGACCGACATTTAATCCCGCGGCAATATGCACTTTCAGCTGCGGCTCGGCGTTACCCAGCGCGGTGAGCGCGGCGATGGTGGCGATTTCCCGGCTACGCAAATCAAGCCCTGGCCGGGCGTAAATATCGCCGAAGGGGAACTCAATCAGATAGCGGGCGAAGTCGGGGGCGATATCCCGCAGGCTGTTGACGACGGCCTCCCCGCCGCTACCGTCCACGCGCTGAAGCATTTCCTGACCGATGGTATAACGTTCGCTGGACATCGTTTTTTCCTCTCTGTGATGATGCGTTGAGAGGAAGGGTAGGGAAGTTTACCGGACTTGAGTAATACCCTTTTCGTGATACCTTTTCAGTATGACAACTTCGCGATTACATTCTCTCGATATCCGCCTGCTGCGTGCCTTTGCCGTGGTAGCGGAGGAAAATAACATCAGCCGGGCGGCGCAGCGGTTATTTATCTCGCAGCCGCCGCTGAGTCGCCATATGCGCTATCTGGAAGCGCAGCTGGGGGTGACGCTGTTTCAGCGCCATAGCAAAGGCCTGATCCTTACCGACGCGGGCAGAGAGGTGCTGGCGATCATTCGGCCCATGCTGGCGCTCCAGGAACGCACGCTGGCGGCATTGAGTGAGCTCTCCGTTCACTCGCCGCCGTCTCTGCGTCTGGGCGTGACCACCGCCTTCGAACAAGGCATTTTCGCTGCTGTTGAATCTGCGCTGAGCGAACATACCCGCGGGTTGCATATCACCCGCCACGCCTCACCGGCGCTGGCGCAGCAGGTGCGCAAAGGCAAACTCGATGCGGCGCTGGTCGCGCTGCCGCTCAATACTGAAGGGCTGCACCTGCATCCATTGCCGTACCAGGAGCCGCTCATCGCGGCAGTGCCAGCCTCCTGGCCGGAAGCCGTCATACCAGCGTTAACGCTAAGCGCGCTCAATCATCGGCCGCTGTTCTGGTTTAAACGCGAGCGTAACCCCGATTTCTTTGACTACACGCGGCGCATTTTCGACCGGGCTGGCTATACCCCCGCTTATGTGGAAGAGCCTGCCGAACATGATGTGCTGCTGGCGCGAATCGCGCGTGGGGAAGGCATGATCCTCCTGCCGGCGTCCTTTTCCGCGATCCAGCGTCAGGGGGTAGTGTTCTGTCCTGTCGCTGAAGGCGACAGCATGCCGTTAAGCCTTGGGGTGATCTATGCGCCTCACCAGGCAGGAGCCGTGCAGCAATGGCTCTCACTGCTGGATGATCGCCTGACGGCTCGCTCGTCTCATGCTGAATATCGTTCTACCCCATGTTGACCGCAGAGCGGGCTCTTTCGGCTGGCAAAGCGCCGGTAGATGAAGTTTTTTCATGTTGGCAGCCTTTTCCTCACTCTTTACGCAGATTTTTCTATTGACGCCCGGGCGCTTTTCCGTCATTTTTACATCTGGACGTCTAAACGTATAGAAGTTCGCAACACAACAGCCATTACATGCGATTGATGAGGTAAGGTATGAGCTTTTTTCACGCCAATCAGCGGGAAGCCCTGAATCAGAGCCTGGCGGAAGTCCAGGGCCAGATTAATGTGTCCTTTGAATTCTTTCCGCCGCGCACCAGTGAAATGGAGCAAACCCTGTGGAAATCCATCGATCGCCTGAGCAGTCTGAAACCGAAGTTTGTCTCGGTGACCTATGGCGCGAACTCCGGCGAGCGCGATCGCACCCACAGCATCATCAAAGGTATTAAAGAGCGAACCGGTCTGGAAGCGGCGCCGCACCTGACCTGTATCGATGCTACTCGCGATGAGCTGCGCACTATCGCCCAGGATTACTGGAACAACGGCATCCGCCATATCGTCGCTCTGCGCGGCGACCTGCCGCCGGGCAGCGGTAAACCGGAGATGTACGCCGCCGATCTGGTCACTCTGCTGAAAGAGGTGGGGGATTTTGATATCTCCGTCGCCGCGTATCCGGAAGTGCATCCGGAAGCGAAAAGCGCGCAGGCGGATTTGCTCAACCTGAAACGCAAAGTCGAGGCAGGCGCCAACCGCGCGATCACCCAGTTCTTCTTCGATGTGGAAAGCTATCTGCGTTTTCGCGATCGCTGCGTCTCGGCGGGCATCGACGTGGAAATTATTCCGGGTATCCTGCCGGTTTCCAACTTTAAACAGGCGAAAAAGTTTGCGGATATGACCAACGTTCGTATCCCGGTGTGGATGTCGAAAATGTTCGAAGGGCTGGATAATGACGCCGAAACCCGTCAGCTGGTGGGGGCGAATATCGCCATGGACATGGTGAAGATCTTAAGTCGGGAAGGGGTAAAAGATTTCCACTTCTACACCCTTAACCGCGCCGAAATGAGCTACGCCATCTGTCATACGCTGGGCGTGCGTCCGGCCTGAGTGCTTGCCGTTTCCGCCGTCAGTGGGCGACGCGTCCGGCTGATAAACATAAAAAAACACCCGGCTGACGCCGGGTGTTTTGCTCTGGATTATTCCCATTCCTGCAGGAAGCGCTGGCCATATTGGTCGGCGACCAGCAGCGCGGCGTAGACCTGGTCGGCGTCGACGCCGCCCGGCATATTGTGGATGGTTTCGCCTTCAGCGCAGGCGGCTTCCGCCACCAGGCGCATTTTGGTCGGGATGTCGCCTTTGATATCCAGCTGCGCCAGCGTGATCGGCAGCCCAACGCTGTGGCACAGCGCGGCGACAGTCTCGATCTCTTCCACCGGCGCGTTTTCCAGCACCAACTGCGTCAGGGTGCCGAACGCCACTTTTTCACCGTGATAATAGTGGTGGGCGTCAGGGATGGCCGTCATGCCGTTATGAATCGCGTGGGCTGCCGCCAGGCCACCGCTTTCAAAACCGACGCCGCTCAGATAGGTGTTGGCTTCCACCACCCGCTCCAGCGCCGGAGTGACCACGTGCTGTTCGGCGGCCAGCATCGCTTTTTCACCCTCTTCGAGTAAGGTGTTGTAGCACAGCTCGGCCAGCGCCAGCGCCGCCTGGGTGCATTTCCCGCCCGCCATGGTGGTGGCGCCGCTGCGTGAGCAGGCGCGGGCTTCGAACCAGGTGGCCAGCGCATCGCCAATCCCGGCGGCCAGCAGGCGAGCCGGCGCGCCAGCAACGATCTGCGTATCGACAATGACCATGTTAGGGTTGTGCGGCAGCATCAGATAGCTGTCGAACTCGCCTTCGTCGGTGTAAATCACCGACAGCGCGCTGCACGGCGCATCGGTGGAGGCGATGGTGGGGGCGATCGCCACCGGCACCTTCATAAAATGGGCCAGCGCTTTCGCGGTATCCAGGGTTTTACCACCGCCGATCCCCAGCACGGCGGTGCATTTCGCACTGCCGGCGATATCGCGCAGGCGATTGATTTCATTATGCGAACATTCACCGCCGAACGGCGCGATTTCCGCCGCCAGGCCGGCGTCAGCCAGGCTTTTGCGTAGCATCTCTTCCGCGAATCCCAGCACGAATTTATCGCCAACGACCAGCCAGCGTTCGGCCAGCGGTTTCAGGTAGTCGCCAAGGCGCTTGATGGCGCCTGCGCCCTGGATGTATTTGCCTGGTGATTGAATAATGCGATCCATTTCGATTCCTCCTCGATGACCGTGATGCCGCCCGCAGGCGGCGCGCGGGTCCGGTTACAGGTTCAGCGTGCCAAAGGCGTTATTCCAGTCCTGTTCAAACTTCTCTATGGCTGACTCTACCGCAGGGGTGCCGAGCATTTGTTGCGCTACATCTAGTGGAAGGGTGATTGCTTCGCAGCCAGCCAGCAGGCAATCCAGCGCCTGACGGGGCGTTTTGAAGCTTGCCGCCAGCACTTTGCTTTCGGGCGCATGCATTTCCAGCAGGGATTGCAGTTCCTGCACCATGCGGATGCCGTCTCCGCCCTGAGCGTCGACGCGGTTAACGTAAGGCGCGACGTACTTTGCGCCGGCCAGCGCGGCCAGCAGACCCTGTGAAGCGCTGTAGACGGCGGTGCCAAGGGTCGGGATGCCTTCTTTCTTCAGCAGCTTGATAGCGGCGAGGCCTTCGGCGGTGACCGGGATTTTGACCACGATGCCCGGCACGGCGTTGCTCAGGCGTTTGGCTTCTGCCACCATGCCCTGCGCATCGCGGCTCATGGTCTGCGCGAACAGAATCCCTTCCGGACCAACGGCTTTTTGCAGGCGCGGCAGTACATCCCACACCGGGGTTTTACCGGCGGCGATAATGCTCGGGTTGGTGGTCACCCCGGCCAGCGGGTAGATGCGGGCCAGGCGTTCCACTTCGGCGACGTTGGCGGTATCCAGATAGAGTTCCATAGTGTTTTCCTCAATGCTTAATTCGGTGCTGTCGTTGAGGTAAGCATACGGCTTTCGTTCGAAGGATCGCCAGATGACAAATTTGCCAAAAACTGGATAAATGTACGCATCGCGATTAAGGATGATTTAGATCACATTTATCGACGCTGGCTGGGATGGCAGGAAACTATAGCGCGCACAAAAGTCAGGTTTAACACACAAAAATCTAGTTTTTTGCCACGGACGATTTTTCCGTCAGCTGGCTATGGTACTGGCGGCGGTATTCAGACGGCGAGCGTTCCGTGGTTTTGCGGAACAGGCGGCAGAAGTAGTTGCTGTCGGCGAAGCCGCAGGCGTGGGCGATGTCTTTCACTTTCATATCGTGGCCCTTCAGCAGCATACGGGCCTGTTCGAGACGAATGTGGTTTAGATATTCATTGAAGCCCATTGGCCCACATTTCTGGAACAGATGGGAAAGATAGTTGGGAGAGAGATAGAACGCCTGGGCGACCGATTCCCGGCTCAGCGGCTCCGCGTAATGGACCTCGATGTACTGACGGATTGCCTCGAACAGCGCCTGGCTGCGCGAGGAGGTTTGCGCCTGGCTGCCGAGAAGATCATGGCAGTGGCTGAGCAGGCTGATGACGATGCTGCGGGCGGTTTGCTGCTCCTGCGGCTGCATCCGGATCTCGTTGAGCGCCTGCAGCAGGAAGGAACCGACGCGCGGCCCGCGACGCAGCGCCTGTAGCTTTTCAACAACGGCGATCGTCTTGCCATTCCAGCGCTGCAGTGAGCACTCCAGCTGCTGCTTAGCGAACAGGATGCTTAACAGCAGGCAGGGCGCCTGCCACTGTGGGCAGTTCCAGCTATCGCCAGGAATATAGAGCACGTCATGGGCCTCCAGGAGCGGGGCGTTATCGCCGAGCGCCTGGTCGCGCAGCTGCCCATCGAGGAGGATATTCAGACGGGGAAAATCAACCTGCACCACCGGTTCAGCAGGCGAGCGCGTCTCGCCGGCGAAATAAACCCGTCCGAGGCTGGTCTGCTTTTTTAGCAATGCATCAATAAGTTGATTGATATCGTTGTCCATCATTGTTCCGCCCCGCGCATCACCCTTTTCATCATACCGGACATTATTCCAGCGGTAAAAGCGCCAGCCTGTCGCTATTGCTTCTCAGTTACGATATGTTATATCGTAACAATTTGTCACCATTGATAGCAAACTCAGGAGAGAGTAATGACCAGAAAGATCCCCCTGCTGGCCTTGGGACTCGGCATGGCGCTAGCCAGCGCCCAGGCGTTCGCCCACGGCAACCATAGCCATGGGCCGGCGCTAACCGAAGTGGAGCGTCAGGCCAGCGAAGGCATTTTTGCGGATAAAGATGTGCAGGACCGCGCGCTGAGCGACTGGGAGGGCGTCTGGCAGTCGGTGAACCCGTATCTGCTCAACGGCGATCTCGATCCGGTGCTGGAGCAGAAGGCGAAAAAGCCCGGCGGCAAGAGCGTGGAGGAGTATCGCGCCTATTATAAGAAGGGCTACGCCACCGATGTGGAACAGATTGGCATTGAAGATGACGTGATTGAGTTCCACATTGGCGAGACCGTCAACAGCTGCAAATACCGCTATTCAGGCTACAAAATCCTGCATTACGCCTCCGGTAAGAAGGGCGTACGTTATCTGTTCGAGTGCCAGCAGGGCGATGCCAGCGCGCCAAAATATGTCCAGTTCAGCGACCACATCATTGGCCCGCGTAAATCGCAGCATTTCCATATTTTCATGGGCAATGAATCACAGGAAGCGTTGCTGAAAGAGATGGATAACTGGCCGACCTATTATCCGTATGCGCTGCATAAAGAGCAGATCGTTGATGAGATGCTGCACCACTAGAACGGGTGAAAAATCCCCCGGCCGGGCGGCCGGGGGAAAGATAGCGATTAGCCGGTGTTACGCATACCGGCGGCGACGCCGGCGATGGTGACCATCAGCGCTTGTTCAACGCGCGGATCCGGGTCTTTGCCCTCTTCTTCAGCCTGGCGCGAACGGTGCAGCAGTTCCGCCTGCAGGACGTTCAGCGGGTCGGTATAGATATTACGCAGCTGGATAGACTCGGCGATCCACGGCAGGTCAGCCATCAGATGAGAGTCGTTGGCGATGGCCAGCACGACGTTGATATCGGCAGCCAGCAGCTTGCGCAGCTCGGTACCCAGCGCCCACAGCTCTGGTTTCACCAGGCGCTGATCGTAGTACTCCGCCAGCCACAGGTCGGCCTTCGAGTAAACCATCTCCAGCATGCCGAGGCGGGTGGAGAAGAACGGCCAATCGCGACACATCGCTTCCAGTTCACTCTGTTTTCCGCCTTCAACCACCTTCTGCAGCGCAGCGCCAGCGCCCAGCCAGGCTGGAAGCATCAGGCGGTTCTGGGTCCAGGCGAAGATCCACGGAATGGCGCGTAGCGACTCGACGCCGCCGGTCGGACGACGTTTTGCCGGACGCGAACCCAGCGGCAGTTTGCCCAGCTCCTGCTCCGGAGTGGCGGAGCGGAAATAAGGCACGAAATCTTTGTTTTCACGCACGTAGCCGCGATACATCTTGCACGACACGTCGGACAGCTCGGCCATGATGTCGCGCCACTGCGGTTTTGGTTCCGGCGGCGGCAGCAGGTTGGCTTCGAGGATCGCGCTGGTATAGAGCGACAGGCTGCTGATGGTGACTTCCGGCAGGCCGTACTTAAAGCGGATCATCTCACCCTGCTCGGTAACGCGCAGGCCGCCCTTCAGGCTTCCCGGCGGCTGTGAGAGGAGCGCGGCGTGGGCCGGCGCGCCGCCGCGGCCAATGGAGCCGCCGCGACCGTGGAACAGCGTCAGTTCGATCCCGGCTTTCTCACAGGTTTTGATCAACGCGTCCTGCGCCTGGTACTGCGCCCAGGAGGCGGCCATCACGCCTGCGTCTTTCGCGGAATCAGAGTAGCCGATCATGACCATCTGTTTGCCCTGGATAAAGCCGCGGTACCAGTCGATATTCAGCAGCTGGGTCATGACGTCGTTGGCGTTGTTCAGGTCATCCAGCGTTTCGAACAGCGGGGCCACCGGCAGGGCAAAGCCAATCCCGGCCTCCTTCAGCAGCAGATGAACCGCCAGCACGTCGGACGGCGTTTTGGCCATCGAGATCACGTAGGCGGCGATCGATCCGCGCGGCGCCTCGGCGATCACTCTACAGGTGTCGAGAACTTCGCGGGTCTCTTCGCTTGGCTCCCACTGGCGCGGCAGCAGCGGACGTTTGGAATTTAGTTCGCGGATCAGGAAAGCCTGTTTGTCGGCTTCTGACCAGCTTTCGTAATCGCCGATCCCGAGGTAACGGGTCATTTCGCCCAGCGCTTCGGTGTGGCGGGTGCTTTCCTGACGGATATCAATACGCACCAGCGGTACGCCGAAAGACTTCACGCGGCGCAGGGTGTCGAGCAGCTCGCCGTTGGCGATAATGCCCATGCCGCAGGCCTGCAGCGATTTATAACAGGCGTATAGCGGCTCCCACAGCTGCTCGTTCTGAGTGATCAGTCCCGCCGGTTTCGGCAGCTTCTGACCTTTCAGACGCGCTTCCAGCCAGGCCTGGGTTTCCATCAGCTGAGTGCGCAGTTTTTTCATCAGGTAACGGTACGGTTCCTGAGCGCCCTCGGCGCCGGCCAGGGCGCGCAATTCGTCAGTACACTCCACCATCGACAGCTCGGAGATCAGCACCTGCACATCTTTGAGGAACAGATCGGTCGCTTTCCAGCGGCTGAGCAGCAGCACGTGGCGGGTGATATCGGCGGTCACGTTCGGGTTGCCGTCGCGGTCGCCGCCCATCCACGAAGTGAAACGCACCGGGACAAAGTCCACCGGCAGCTGATAGCCGAGGTTGGCTTCCAGCTGTTCGTTCAGCTCGCGCAGGTAGTTAGGCACCCCTTCCCACAGGCTATTTTCCACCACCGCGAAGCCCCATTTGGCTTCATCGACCGGGGAAGGGCGGTGCTTACGAATTTCATCGGTATGCCAGGACTGGGCGATCAGCTGGCGCAGGCGGCGCATCAGCTGGTGGTGCTCGTAGTCCGCGATATCTTTGTTATCCAGCTGCTTGAGGCAGTTGTTCACTTCCACCATTTTATGGATCAGCGTCCGGCGGGTGATCTCGGTCGGGTGGGCGGTTAACACCAGCTCCAGGGACAGAGATTCCACCGCTTTTTTGATGGTGTCTTCGTTGAGATTGGGTTGGTCTTTGAGCTTTCTCAGGGTGCGCGCAATGACTTCCGGATTGCTGGCCGCTTCGCCATTCGGCGAAATGCTGTGGTACTGCTCAGCGGTGTTGGCCAGATTCAGGAACTGGCTGAAGGCACGGGCCACCGGCAGCAGTTCGTCGTTAGACAAATTCTGCAGCGTGGTCAGCAGCTCCTGGCGGTTAGCTTCGTTGCCGGCGCGTGAAGATTTGGACAACTTACGGATAGTTTCGACACGATCAAGAATATTTTCTCCCAATGCATCCTTGATGGTATCGCCCAGCACCTTGCCGAGCATACTGACATTACTACGCAATGCGGAATATTGTTCGTTCATGTTACCCCAGACACCCCATCTCATTTTATTTTGTTATATCCGCTGCGCTGGAACGTGAGCAACGGATAAGCAACCCGTCTTTTATAAAGCCACGTAAATACCCCCACGTCAATTACTGCGAAATCGCTTCAGCAAACGAGTAAATACCCGTAATTTGCGAAATTTAACTCAGGGGGCGCTGGATAAGCATCGCTTATGGAAATGTGACGATCGTCACCGTTCCGCCCCGGGAGAGCGGGGCGGAAAAAGAGGGCGATTTTAGTGCCAGCAGAAGTGGTGAACCACCTGGCTAATCAGCTCCCGCGTCGGCTTGATAAAGCGCGTCTCCAGAAACTCGTCAGGCTGATGGGCCTGATTGATCGAGCCCGGGCCGAGAACCAGCGTTGGGCACAGCGTCTGGATAAACGGCGCTTCGGTACAGTAGTTCACCACGTCGGTCTGGGCGCCAAGCAGTTTCTCAACCACCTGCACCAGCTTATGGTCCGGCGGGCACTCGTAGCCGGGGATCGGCGGATGCAGCTCCGAGACCGTCAGGCGGCCCGGCCAGCGTTCGCTTACCGGGGCCAGCGCCTCGTCCAGCAGACCATTGAGGTCGTTGAGGGTCATCCCCGGCAACGGGCGGATGTCCATATGCAGTTCACAGCAGGCGCAGATACGGTTTGAGGCATCGCCGCCATGGATGGCGCCGAGGTTGAGGGTCGGGTAAGGGACCGTGAACGCCTCGAAGTGGTAGCGCTCTTTTAGCAAATCGCGCAGCTGCATAATCCGACCGATGGCGTCGTGCATCAGCTCGATCGCGTTGACCCCGCGCGCCGGATCGCTGGAGTGGCCGGACTGGCCCTGAATACGGATCGCGTTGGACATATGTCCTTTATGGGCGCGGATCGGCTGCAGGGAGGTGGGCTCGCCGATGATGGCGCAGTCGGGGCGCAGCCGGGTGGTTTCGGCAAAATAGCGCGCGCCGGCCATGCTGGTCTCTTCGTCGGCGGTGGCCAGAATATACAGCGGTTTTTTCAGCGTGGTGACGTCGACATCGCGCAGGGCGTCGAGAATAAAGGCGAAGAAGCCTTTCATATCGGCCGTGCCGAGGCCGTAGAGCTTGTTATCGTGTTCGGTAAGGGTGAACGGATCGCGCGTCCAGCGGCCGTCATCGAACGGCACGGTATCGGTATGCCCGGCGAGAAGCAGGCCGCCGGCGCCGTGTCCGGTGCTGGCCAGCAGGTTGAATTTATGGCGCGTATCCGGCACCGGCTGTACCTCGACATTAAAGCCGAGATCGCGGAACCAGCCGGCCAGCAAATTGATTAAAGACTCATTGCTCTGATCGAGAGCCTCTTCGGTCGCGCTGATGGACGGTGTGGCGATCAACGCGCGGTAAATCTCGATAAAGGGCGGTAAATTGTTTTTCATTGTTGACACACCTTGGGTCGTGATAGTATCAATATTCATGCATTTATTGTGAATAAAAATACAATATCGTTGAGCGTAAGAAAACCCATCGAATGTAAGGAGATGCGCTTCCAATGTTAAATACGCTGATTGTGGGTGCCAGTGGTTATGCCGGCGCAGAGCTGGTGACCTATATCAATCGTCATCCGCATATGAACATAACCGCTTTGACGGTCTCCGCGCAAAGCAATGATGCGGGAAAATTAATTTCCGACCTGCATCCGCAGCTCAAAGGCATTGTCGATATGCCGCTGCAGCCGATGTCCGATATCAGCGAATTCAGCGCTGGCGTGGACGTGGTGTTTCTCGCCACCGCGCACGAAGTGAGTCACGATCTGGCGCCGCAGTTCCTTGCCGCCGGCTGCGTGGTGTTCGATCTCTCCGGTGCCTTCCGCGTTAACGATGGGGCGTTCTACGAAAAATATTATGGTTTCACTCATCAGCATCCCGACCTGCTCAAACAGGCGGTGTATGGTCTGGCGGAGTGGAGCGCGGATGCGCTTAAAGAAGCGCAGTTAATCGCGGTGCCTGGCTGCTACCCGACGGCGGCGCAGCTGTCGCTGAAGCCGCTGATTGATGCCAGTCTGCTGGATCTCAACCAGTGGCCAGTGATCAACGCCACCAGCGGGGTGAGCGGCGCGGGACGCAAAGCCGCGATCGGCAACAGCTTCTGTGAAGTCAGCCTGCAGCCATACGGCATCTTTAACCATCGTCATCAGCCGGAGATTGCCAGCCACCTCGGAGCGAAGGTGATTTTTACCCCGCATCTGGGTAATTTTAAGCGCGGCATTCTGGAAACCATTACCTGCCGCCTGAAGCCGGGCGTTGGCCATGCGCAGATCGCGGCGGTTTACCAGCAGGCTTACGCCGATAAACCGCTGGTACGTTTATATGATAAAGGCGTGCCCGCATTGAAAAGCGTCGAAGGTCTGCCATTCTGTGATATCGGTTTTGCCGTGCAGGACGACCATCTCATCGTCGTCGCGGCAGAAGATAACCTGCTGAAAGGCGCCGCAGCGCAGGCGGTGCAGTGCGCGAATATTCGTTTCGGCTTCGCTGAGACGCAGTCTCTTATTTAAGGTGTGATGATGAACCCATTAATTATCAAACTCGGCGGCGTATTACTCGATAGCGAAGAAGCGCTGGAGCGTCTGTTTACCGCGCTGGTCAATTACCGTGAAGCGCACCAGCGTCCGCTGATTATCGTCCATGGCGGCGGCTGCGTGGTGGATGAGCTGATGAAGCAGCTCAACCTGCCGGTGCAGAAGAAAAATGGTCTGCGGGTGACGCCGGCTGAGCAAATCGACATCATCACCGGCGCGCTGGCGGGAACCGCCAACAAGACGCTGCTGGCGTGGGCGAAAAAGCACGGTCTGGCCTCTGTCGGCCTGTTCCTCGGCGATGGCGATAGCGTGAAGGTGACACAGCTGGATGCTGAGCTGGGCCATGTCGGGCTGGCGCAGCCGGGCTCTCCGACGCTGATCAACACCCTGCTGGCGGGCGGTTACCTGCCGGTGGTGAGCTCTATCGGCGTGACCGACGAGGGCCAGCTGATGAACGTCAATGCTGACCAGGCGGCGACGGCGCTGGCGGCTACCCTGGGGGCGGATCTGATCCTGCTGTCTGACGTCAGCGGTATCCTCGACGGTAAAGGGCAGCGTATTGCCGAGATGACCGCCGAGAAAGCGGAGCAGCTGATCGAGCAGGGGATTATCACTGACGGCATGATTGTCAAAGTGAATGCGGCCCTCGACGCGGCGCGTGCTCTGGGCCGTCCGGTGGATATCGCCTCCTGGCGTCACGCCGAGCAGCTGCCGGCGTTGTTTAACGGCACGCCTATCGGCACACGTATTCTGGCTTAAGATTTCATGCCCGGCGGCGCGTTGTCTGCCGGGCTTACAAGACCGTAGGCCGGGGAGGCACAACGCCACCGGCGGAACTAACGAATAAAGGAAGCATGTTATGGCACTTTGGGGCGGGCGTTTTACACAGGCAGCAGATCAACGGTTCAAACAGTTCAACGACTCGTTGC
Organism: Klebsiella sp. JB_Kp042; assembly: GCF_040065275.1. Classification (NCBI taxonomy): domain Bacteria; kingdom Pseudomonadati; phylum Pseudomonadota; class Gammaproteobacteria; order Enterobacterales; family Enterobacteriaceae; genus Klebsiella; species Klebsiella sp. JB_Kp042. The sequence goes on along the minus strand of NZ_JBEAJL010000020.1, from coordinate 9,345 downwards.
GCTTCGACTATCGTCTGGCGGAGCAGGATATCGTTGGCTCTGTCGCCTGGTCGAAAGCGCTGGTAACGGTCGGCGTTCTGAGTGCCGATGAACAACAGCAGCTGGAAGAAGCGCTGAACGTGCTACTGGAAGAGGTGCGCGCCAATCCGCAGCAAATCCTCGCCAGCGATGCTGAAGATATTCACAGCTGGGTGGAAGGCAAACTGATCGACAAAGTGGGTCAGTTGGGCAAGAAACTGCATACCGGCCGCAGCCGTAACGACCAGGTCGCTACCGATCTTAAACTGTGGTGCAAAGATACCGTTGTCGAACTGCTGTCGGCGAACCGCCAGCTGCAGAGCGCGCTGGTGGAGACGGCCCAGCATAACCAGGATGCGGTGATGCCGGGGTACACCCACCTGCAGCGCGCCCAACCGGTGACGTTCGCGCACTGGTGTCTGGCCTATGTCGAAATGCTGGCGCGCGATGAAAGCCGCCTGCAGGACGCGCTGAAGCGCCTCGACGTTAGCCCGCTGGGCTGCGGCGCGCTGGCGGGGACGGCGTATGAAATCGACCGCGAGCAGCTGGCCGGCTGGCTGGGCTTTGCCTCCGCCACCCGCAACAGCCTCGACAGCGTGTCCGACCGCGACCATGTTCTGGAGCTGCTTTCCGATGCCTCTATCGGCATGGTCCATCTGTCGCGCTTTGCGGAAGATCTGATTTTCTTTAACTCCGGCGAAGCGAATTTCGTCGAGCTTTCCGACCGCGTAACCTCAGGCTCCTCGCTGATGCCGCAGAAGAAAAACCCGGACGCCCTGGAGCTTATCCGTGGCAAATGCGGCCGCGTGCAGGGCGCGCTGACCGGCATGATGATGACCCTGAAAGGGCTGCCGCTGGCCTACAACAAAGATATGCAGGAAGATAAAGAGGGACTTTTCGACGCTCTGGATACCTGGCTCGACTGCCTGCATATGGCGACCCTGGTGCTGGATGGCATCCAGGTGAAACGTCCGCGCTGTGCGGAAGCGGCGCAGCAGGGCTATGCCAACGCCACTGAGCTGGCGGATTATCTGGTGGCGAAAGGCGTACCGTTCCGCGAGGCGCACCATATTGTCGGTGAAGCGGTGGTGGAAGCCATTGCGCAAGGGAAACCGCTGGAAGCGCTGGCCCTGGCCGACCTGCAGAAATTCAGCCCGGTGATTGCGGACGATGTTTATCCGATCCTGTCGCTGCAGTCCTGCCTTGATAAACGCGCGGCAAAAGGCGGCGTCTCGCCGCAGCAGGTGGCGCAGGCTATCGGCGAGGCGAAGGCCCGTCTGAGTTAATCCACAGATATCTGTCTTCCCTGACCCGGCCGAGCCCAGCGACGCCGGGTTTTTTATGCAAAAAAAAAGCGGACGCAAGGTCCGCAAAAGTTCACGTTGGCTTTAGTTGTTCGGGTAGAGAAACAGTGTGACGGGTCAGTGGTTTTCACAGGTTCACCGTCTTTATGGGCGTATTATTGAACAGAAAACTTGATAGGGATAATCGTTCGTTGCTATGCTATCTATCGCCATGGACTATCGTGGCGATGGAGGATGAATAATGAATATTCGCGATCTTGAATACCTGGTAGCGCTCGCCGAACACCGCCACTTCCGGCGGGCGGCTGACTCATGCCATGTGAGCCAACCGACGCTCAGCGGACAGATCCGCAAGCTGGAGGATGAGCTTGGCGTCATGCTGCTGGAGCGCACCAGCCGTAAGGTTCTGTTTACCCAGGCGGGGCTGTTGCTGGTGGATCAGGCGCGTACCGTGTTACGCGAAGTAAAAGTGCTCAAGGAGATGGCAAGCCAACAAGGGGAAACCATGTCCGGGCCGCTGCATATCGGCTTGATCCCGACAATTGGCCCGTACCTGCTACCGCACATCATTCCGATGCTGCATCAGACCTTCCCGAAGCTGGAAATGTATCTGCACGAAGCGCAGACCCATCAGCTGCTGGCTCAGCTCGACAGCGGTAAGCTCGACTGCGCCATCCTGGCGCTGGTCAAAGAGAGCGAGGCCTTTATCGAGGTGCCGCTGTTCGATGAGCCGATGATGCTGGCTATCTATGAAGATCATCCGTGGGCAAACCGCGACCGGGTGCCGATGTCGGATCTGGCCGGTGAAAAGCTGCTGATGCTGGAGGATGGTCACTGCCTGCGCGATCAGGCGATGGGCTTCTGCTTTGAAGCGGGGGCGGATGAGGATACCCACTTCCGCGCGACCAGCCTGGAAACGCTGCGCAATATGGTGGCGGCAGGCAGCGGTATTACCCTGCTGCCTGCGCTGGCAGTGCCGCAGGAAAGAAAACGCGATGGCGTGGTCTACCTGCCGTGCATTAAGCCAGAGCCAAGACGCACCATCGGTCTGGTTTACCGTCCGGGCTCACCGCTGCGCAGCCGCTATGAACATCTGGCGGAGGCCATCCGCGGCACGATGGATGGCCATTTCGACAAGGCGTTAAAACAGGCGGTTTAAGCCGTTCAGCGCGGCAACCCGGTACGCTTCCGCCATGGTCGGGTAGTTAAAGGTGGTGTTGACGAAGTACTCAATGGTGTTACCACCACCTTTCTGCTCCATGATCGCCTGGCCGATGTGAATGATTTCGGCTGCGCGTTCGCCAAAGCAGTGAATGCCGAGGATCTCCTTGGTCTCCCGGTGGAACAGGATCTTCAGGGTTCCCACGCTCATGCCAACGATTTGCGCCCGCGCCAGGTGTTTAAACTGAGCGCGACCCACCTCATACGGCACTTTCATCGCCGTCAGCTGCTGCTCGGTTTTCCCGACGGAGCTGATTTCCGGAATGGTGTAGATCCCGGTCGGGATATCTTCAATCAGATGCGCTGAGGCTTCGCCTTTCACCAGCGCCTGGGCGGCAATGCGTCCTTGATCGTACGCCGCGGAGGCGAGGCTCGGATAGCCGATGACATCCCCAACCGCATAGATGTGCGGAAGGGCGGTCTGGTACATGCTGTTGACCTTCAGCTGGCCGCGACTGTCGGTCTGCAGACCGATGTTTTCCAGCGCCAGAGTGTCGGTATTGCCGGTGCGGCCGTTGGCGTACAGCAGGCAGTCCGCTTTGAGCTTTTTCCCGGATTTCAGATGCATGATGACGCCGTCATCAACGCCTTCAATCTTTTCGTACTCCTCGTTGTGGCGAATGACCACGCCGCTGTTCCAGAAGTGATAGGAGAGCGAATCAGACATCTCCTGATCGAGAAACGCCAGCAGACGATCGCGGGTGTTGATCAGATCGACCTTCACCTCCATGCCGCGGAAGATCGACGCATATTCACAACCGATTACCCCGGCGCCGTAAATGATCACATGGCGCGGCTCATGCTGCAGGCTGAGAATCGAATCGCTGTCATAGATGCGCGGGTGGTGGAAATCGACATCCGCCGGATGATAGGGGCGAGATCCGCAGGCGATAACGAATTTCTCCGCGGTCACCGTCTCGACCGTGCCGTCATGGCACTCCAGCGCCAGAGTATGCTCATCAACGAAGTGGGCATTGCCCTGCAGAATTTCACAGTGGTTGCGCTCATAGAATCCCTGGCGCATATGAGTCTGCTGGTTGATGACGCTGTCGGCATGGTTAAGGATGTCGGCGAAAGAAGAGCGAAGAAGGCGGGAGTGGTCGCTGTAGAGGGGGTTTTGGTTAAACTCGATAATACGGCTGACGGCATGGCGGAGGGCTTTCGACGGGATGGTGCCCCAGTGGGTGCAACCGCCGCCGACATTATGGTAGCGCTCGATGACGGCAACGCGTGCTCCCTGTTTCACCAGTCCCATGGCGGCGCCTTCGCCGCCAGGACCGGAACCAATCACTATTGCATCATAATCCCAAGAGTGTGACATGGCATTACTCACCTGTTTTATACATAAAATAAACACGATGATAACATTCGCTGCGCTTTAACCCAATTATCGTTGTGCTTTTTTGCGGCATAAAAGCAGAAACGGCTCGTAAACAATCATTCACAATCCAGGGCAAACCGATTAGTTTTAATCTCTGGTATAGTGCCAGCAGGGCTATTGGAAGGATTCATACATCGTGATGGGCGTAAGAGCACAACAAAAAGAAAAAACCCGCCGTTCGCTGGTGGAAGCGGCATTCAGCCAACTTAGCGCTGAGCGGAGTTTCGCCAGCCTGAGCTTGCGTGAAGTGGCGCGGGAAGCAGGGATCGCGCCGACGTCCTTTTATCGTCATTTTCGCGATGTCGATGAGTTAGGCCTGACGATGGTCGATGAGAGCGGACTGATGCTGCGCCAGCTGATGCGCCAGGCGCGCCAGCGGATTGCCAAAGGCGGCAGCGTGATCCGCACCTCGGTCTCGACCTTTATGGAGTTTATCGGTAACAACCCGAACGCTTTCCGCCTGCTGCTGCGCGAGCGCTCGGGAACGTCTGCGGCGTTTCGCGCCGCCGTCGCACGCGAAATCCAGCATTTTATTGCGGAACTCGCCGACTATTTAGAACTCGAAAACCATATGCCGCGCGCCTTTACCGAAGCGCAGGCTGAAGCTATGGTCACCATCGTTTTTAGCGCTGGCGCGGAAGCGCTGGATGTCGGCCCTGAACAGCGCCGACAGCTGGAAGAACGGTTGGTACTGCAGCTCAGAATGATCTCTAAAGGCGCGTATTACTGGTATCGCCGTGAACAAGAAAAAATGTCACATCATTCCGAATAACGTGAAGGACGAGCAATGAAACACTCAGTTCAAGATAAAGGTACGCTGCTGCTGGCGCTGATTGCCGGGTTATCTATTAATGGCGCCTTTGCGGCGCTGTTCAGTTCGATAGTTCCGTTTTCCGTCTTCCCCATCTTATCCCTGCTGCTGACGGTCTACTGTCTGCATCAGCGCTATCAGAATCGCAGTATGCCTGTCGGGCTACCGGGCCTGGCCGCCGCCTTTTTTATTCTCGGGGTGCTGTTGTACAGCACCGTCGTGCGTGCGGAGTACCCGGATATCGGCTCTAACTTCTTCCCGGCCGTTCTGTCCGTCGCGATGGTCTTCTGGATTGGCTACAAGATGCGTAACCGCAAAAATACCGCAGCCGAATAAGCCGCCAGTGATAAAAAACCGGCAATATGACGTTGCCGGTTTTTTTTGGCCTATTTCCGGGTCAGCAGAACGCCGCACTCCATGTGATGGGTATACGGGAACTGGTCGAACAGCGCCAGCCGGGTAACGTTGTGCGTCTGGCTTAGCGTTTCCAGATTACGGCACAGCGTTTCCGGGTTGCACGAAATGTACAGTATGCGCGGATAGGCCTGCACCATTTTCTCCGTTTCACTGTCCAGCCCGCTACGCGGCGGATCGACGAAAATAGTCTCGCACTGATAGCTTTGCAGATCGATACCCTGCAGCCGGTTGAACTCACGCACGCCGTTCATCGCCTGAGTAAACTCTTCAGCCGCCATGCGGATAATCTGCACGTTGTCGATATGGTTGGCGGCGATGTTGTACTGCGCCGCCGCCACCGACGGTTTGGCGATTTCGGTGGCCAGTACGCGATCGAAATTACGCGCCAGCGCCAGCGAGAAGTTACCGTTGCCGCAGTACAATTCCAGCAGGTCGCCGGTCGCCCCTTTGGTGACATCCAGCGCCCACTCCAGCATCTGAATGTTCATGGCCGCGTTCGGTTGGGTAAAGCTGTTTTCCACCTGACGGTAGATCATCTCCCGACCGCCAACCGGCAGGCGTTCATCTATATAATCCTGATCGAGCTCGATTTTAGTTTTAGTCGCCCGACCTATCAGATGCACATTGAGCCCCTGGGCTCGCAGGGCGTCACGCAGCGCCTCCGCTTGCTCACGCCAGGCATCATCGAGCTTTTTATGATACAGCAGCGAGACGACCGCCTGGTTGCTGAGGGTGGTCAGATAGTCAATCTGAAACAGCTTATGGCGCAGCACGGGATTGTTGCGCACGCCCTCCAGCATGGCGGTCATCAGCTGATTGATGAGCGCGCTGGCGGCCGGGAAGCTGTCAACGCGAATCCGCGACCGGGTCTGCTGATCGAAAATAATATGGTACAGGTCGTCGCCATCGTGCCACAGACGGAACTCGGCGCGCATACGGTAGTGGCTGACCGGCGAACGAAACACTTCCGGAACCGGCGCGGCGAAAGGCGCCATCATGGTTTGCAAACGGACGACTTTTTCTGCCAGCTGCGCTTCGTATTGTTCGGTAGGAAGGTGTTCGGGGGTCATGATGTATCCTGAATAAAATAAGTACGCGGGGATTGTAGGGAAAGCGCCGGGGATGTCCAGCCTCGAATGCCGCGGGAAATATAATTAGCAGTCTGGACATCTATATGTTTCTGATTGTAGCATTCGCCTACCGGTCCTGTGAGTTAAAAGGGAACCCAGTGGAAATCTGGGGCTGACGCGCAGCGGTAAGGAAGGTGAGAAATGAGCGCACTCGGTGCAGACACTGCGGTTAGCCGTGGGAAGTCATTATTTCTTGAAACAGCCTCCAAGCCCGAAGACCTGCCGGAATACGTCGCACTGGGTTTTATCGTCGCGAGCAACTGATAAAACCTGCGGCATCCTTTTTCTGTTTCGGATGCTTTTACAATGATTAAAAAAGCTTCGCTGATGACGGCCTTATCCGTCACGGCATTTTCCGGCTGGGCGCAGGACAGCAATTCAGACACGTTGGTGGTGACAGCAAACCGTTTTCAACAGCCGGTCAATACCGTGCTGGCGCCGACCGATATAGTGACGCGCGATGACATCGACCGCTGGCAGTCCAAAGATTTAAACGATGTCATGCGTCGTCTTCCCGGCGTCGATATTGCCCGCAACGGCGGCATGGGGCAGAGCGCTTCGCTGTATGTTCGGGGGACGGAGGCTCGCCACGTGCTGGTGCTGATCGACGGTGTGCCGATGGCGCGTCCGGGGATCTCCAACGGCGTGGATATCAGTCAGATCCCTATCTCTCTGGTCCAGCGGGTGGAATACATCCGCGGCCCGCGCTCCGCGGTGTACGGCTCCGGGGCGATCGGCGGGGTGGTGAACATCATCACCATGACCGATGCTGAGCGTTCGCAGATCAACGCCGGCGCGGGAACGAACGGCTATCAGTCCTACGATGGCGCCTTTAACAAGCGGTTTGGCGATACGCTGGTTACCGCTGCCGGCGCCTATCAGACCACCAAAGGGTTTAACGTCCAGCCGAACTCCTCTTATAGCGGCGACAGCGATCGCGACGGCTACCGCAATAAAATGCTATGGGGCGGGGTACAGCATCAGTTCGATGACAACTTCTCGGGGTTCTTCCGCGGCTATGGTTATTCCGCCAATGCTGACTATGACCAGGGTAACTGGGGCTACGCAGGTGGAAACGATGAAGATCAGTCCTATACCCAATCCTGGGACACCGGTCTGCACTACCATTCCGGAATTTACTCCTCCCAGCTGATTGCGAACTATCAGCGTATTAAAGATTACAACTACAGCAGCGACGCTGGCCGCTATGCCGCGGGCACCACCCTGGATGATATGGAACAACGCTATATCCAATGGGGAAATAATGTTGTGGTGGGCCATGGCGCAGTGAGCGGTGGCGTAGACTGGAAACAGGAGAAGCTGAAATCCAGCGGAACGACCAGTACCGACGTGTATAAGCGCGATACCACCGGTCTTTATCTGACGGGCCAGCAGCAGATTGACAGCGTGACGCTGGAAGCTTCCGGCCGTGAGGATCATGACGAGCAGTTTGGCTGGCACGGTACCTGGCAGACGGCGGCAGGCTGGGAATTTATCGAGGGTTATCGGACAACGCTCTCGTACGGTACAGGATTCCTCGCCCCCTCCCTCGGACAGCAGTACGGCGCAGAACGTTTTGGCATCGCCTCTAACCCGAACCTGAAGCCAGAGGAGTCGAAGCAGTGGGAAGCGGGCCTCGAAGGGTTGACGGGGCCGGTCGACTGGCGTCTCTCCGCGTATCGCTATGAGATTCAAAACCTCATCGATTACGACAACAACGCCTATTACAACGTCAAGTCTGCGACAATCAAGGGGCTGGAGTGGACGGGGAATGTCACCACAGGGCCGGTGGAGCACCATCTGACGCTGCAGTATGTTGACCCTCGCGATGATGAAACTAACAAGATCCTCTATCGCCGGGCGAAGCAGCAGGTGAAATACGAGCTGAACGGCCAGGTCTACGATCTGGGGTGGGATGTGACGTATCACTACATCGGCAAGCGCTACGATTATGATTACGACAACTCGCGTACCGTCAATATGGGTGGGTTGAGCCTCTGGGATGTCGGTTTATCGTATCCCGTCACCTCACACCTGACAGTTCGTGGTAAAATAGCCAACCTGTTCGATAAAGATTACGAGACAGTTTATGGCTACCAATCTGCAGGACGGGAATACACCTTGTCTGGCAGCTACACCTTCTGATCCACGTCCCACCGTGCTGGTGTTTGATTCCGGCGTCGGTGGGTTGTCGGTTTATAATGAGATTCGGCAGCTGCTGCCGAATCTGCATTACATCTATGCTTTCGATAACGTTGCCTTCCCCTATGGCGAGAAGAGCGAGGCGTTTATCGTTGAGCGCGTTGTGGAAATCGTCACCGCTGTCCAGCAGCGTTATCCCCTGGCGCTGGCGGTGATCGCCTGCAATACCGCCAGTACCGTCTCCCTGCCTGCTCTGCGTGAAAAGTTCGCCTTCCCCGTTGTCGGCGTGGTGCCGGCGATTAAGCCCGCCGCCCGCTTAACGGCGAACGGCATTGTCGGCCTGCTGGCGACGCGCGGCACCGTAAAGCGTCCTTATACCCGTGAGCTGATCGACCGCTTTGCCAATGAATGTCGGATTGAAATGCTGGGGTCGGCGGAGCTGGTGGAGCTGGCGGAAGCGAAGCTGCACGGCGAGCCTGTGCCGTTAGAAGAACTGCGCCGTATCCTGCGCCCGTGGCTGCGGATGCAGGAGCCGCCGGATACGGTGGTGCTGGGCTGCACCCACTTTCCTCTTTTACAGGAGGAGCTGCAGCGCGTCCTGCCCGAGGGCACGCGGCTGATCGATTCCGGCGCGGCGATTGCCCGTCGCACCGCCTGGCTGTTAGAGCATGAAGCGCCGGATGCGAAGTCCAGCGACGAGAATAAAGCATTCTGCATGGCGTTGACGGCAGAAACGGAACAACTTTTACCCGTTTTGCATCGCTATGGCTTCTCGACGCTGGAAAAATTACCGCTTTAACGGCGTTTTGCACAAAAAAGAGACGGTTGAATAATTTTTTGAAAACAGGGCTTGTCAACGTCTCAGAACTCCCTATAATGCGCCTCCACTGACACGGAACAACGGCAAGCAAGCCGCCGGGT
>NZ_JBEAJL010000019.1:0-46709 GCF_040065275.1 Klebsiella sp. JB_Kp042 | reverse complement strand
CGCTGCGCCTTATCCGGGCTACCCATTGCGCCGATACGTAGCCCGGCTCAGCGCAGCGCAAGCTGGGGAAACAGCGGCTTCCTGGCCCAGAAACCGTAGCCCTGCTAAGCGCAGCGCGAGCAGGGAGATTCCCGGATGGCGGCGCGCTGCGCCTTATCCGGGCTACCCATTGCGCCGATACGTAGCCCGGCTCAGCGCAACGCAAGCCGGGGAAAGCGTGGCTACTTAGCCCAGCACCGCGGTGCCCAGACGACAGGTGCAGCAGCGCCGCCCCTTCTCGTCATACACCACAATCTCCCAGCTCTGGCTCTGCCGGCCAAGATGCAGCGGGCGGCACTCGCCGCGCACTTTCCCGCTGGAGACCGCCCGGTGATGGGTGGCGTTCAGCTCGGTGCCGACCACGCACTGCCCCTCGTCGGTCATCAGCCAGCCGGCCATCGACCCCAGCGTCTCCGCCAGCGCCGCTGAAGCGCCGCCGTGCAGCAGGCCAAACGGCTGATGGGTGCGGGCATCCACCGGCATCTCCGCCTCCAGCAGCCCCGCCTCCAGCCGGGTGTAGACGATCCCCAGATGCGCCACCAGGGTGTTTTCGCTGCTGGCGTTCAGCGCCGCCAGCGTGAGCGCTCGTTTCCAGGCCATTTACGCCCCCAGCGTCGAGCCGCCGTCCACCACGATATCCTGCAGGGTGATATGGCTGGCATGAGCAGAGGCGAGGAACAGAATTGTATTCGCAATCTCCTGCGGGCGGGCAATCTTACCCAGCGGGATACCGAGCTTAAACTGCTCGCCGAAACCGCGGATCCGCTGCTGCTCCGCATCGTCGCTGACCCACAGCGTGCGCTGCATATCGGTATCGGTAGAGCCCGGCGAGACCAGATTACAGCGCACCCCGCTGCCCGCCAGCTCAAGGCCGACGGTCAGCGCCAGGCTTTTCAGCGCCGCCTTCGAGGCGCCATAGGCGCTCATGCCGATGCGCGGCGTGTGCGCGGCATCGGAGGCGACGGTGACGATGGCCCCGCCCCGCTGGCGACGGAACTGGGCCATCGTCTGCTGAAACAGGTTGAACGCCCCGCCGACGTTGACCGCGAAGGTCTGCTGCCAGTCTTCCGCGCTTAGCTGGTCGGTGGCGCCCATGCGCAGGATCCCGGCGGCGTTCACCAGCACGTCTAACCGCTCGGTGTTCGCCAACAGGCGGCTGCACACCTCGCGCACCCGGTCGGCATCGGCGACGTCCAGCGTTTCGGTCGCAAACGGGTAGCGTTCGCCGTCAAAGGCGAGGTCGAAACCGGTGACGTTGGCGCCGGCCTCCACAAAAGCCAGCGCGGTGGCATAACCGATCCCTTTACCTGCGCCGGTCACCCACACGGTCTGGCCGCGAAAATCCAGCGCCGCCATTATCGCACCTCGCGGGAAAGCAGCGCCCACCAGGCGTCGATGGTCGGGTTTTTCGCCAGCATCACGAAGTCGATATCGCCGTGAACTTTGCGCCAGCGGGCGGCCAGGGCCATCATCCGCACCGAATCCAGACCGTAGTCGATCAGGTTTTCATCATCCAGCGGTTCGTCGGATTCATCGAGCAGCGGCAGGATCAGCGCGCGCAGCGCCGCTTTGGAGGCCGGCAGCGGCAACAGCGCTTCGGTCATCACCACGCGGCCGGAGCGGCCGGCGACGTATTTCAGCGCCATCAGGTGCTCTTCGCGGCTGAAGTCCGCCAGCGCGTCGGCGACAAAGAACGGTTTGATATCGCGCATAAAGGCGTCGGTGGCGGTGGTCATGCAGCCGATATGGGCATACACGCCGGTGATGATCAGCTGGTCGCGGCCGCTTTCCTTCAGCATCGCCTCCAACGGCGAGCGATGAAACGCGCTGTAGCGCCATTTCACCAGCACGGTGTCGTCTTCATCCGGCGCCAGGGCGGCAATCACCTGCTGCTGCTCCGGCGAACGGGTCAGCCCCGGCCCCCACATATCATTCAGCAGCGCGCGATCTTCATCGCTCTGCTCTTTCGGCTGGGCGGTGTAGTACACCGGAATGCCGTTCTGTTTGCAGAAGTCGCGCAGGGCGGCGATATTGGCCACCACTTTCTCCATCATCGCGCTGTTTTCGCCCCAGAAATTGAGGAAATACTCCTGCATATCGTGGATCAGCAGCGCGGCGCGGGAGGGCTCAAAGGCCCAGCTGACTTTGTTCGCCGGGATATCGCTGGCTTCCGGCAGCGCGTAAGCCTGTAATTTAGGGATTGCCATTTTCTGTTCTCCTTCAGCCCAGCTTGCCTTCGGCCAGCCACTGACGTAATTGTTTCTTATCGACTTTGCCCACCGGCGTCAGCGGCAGCGCGGCAACGCACTCCACGCGGTCCGGCAGTTTAAATTCAGCCACCCCCTGCTCGCGCAGGAAGCGGCGCACCGCGACGGCGCGCAGCGGCGAGGTCGCCACCAGGTAAGCGCAGCTCTTCTCGCCCAGCAGGTTGTCCTCAATGCTGACCAGCGCGGCGTGGATCACCGCCTCATGGCGCAGCAGCAGGTTTTCGATCTCTTCGGCGGCGATCTTCTCGCCGCCGCGGTTGATCTGGTCTTTTTCCCGGCCCTGGACGGTGATATACCCGTCTTCATCGATCGATATCAGATCGCCGGAACAGTAAAACCCGTCGGCGTCAAAAGCTTCCGCGTTATGCTGCGGGCTGTTGTAGTAGCCGCGGAAGGTGTACGGCCCGCGGGTCATCAGGCGGCCCACTTCGCCGCGCGGCAGCGGGTTGCCGTCGGCATCCGCCACCCACACTTCATCGTCCGGGCACATCGGGCAGCCCTGGGTATGAATGATCCGCTCAGGGCTGTCGTTAAGGCGGGTGTAATTCACCAGCCCCTCCGCCATGCCGAACACCTGCTGCAGCTGGCAGCCAATTTCCGCCGGGATGCGCGCGGCAAGGGTCGCCGACAGGCGCGCGCCGCCGACCTGCAGCAGTTGCAGCGACTGCAGCTGGGCATTGCCGCCCCATTCATGGATCGCCTGCAGCCACAGGCTGACCGCCGGCGGCACCAGCGAGGCGACGTTGATCTGATGTTTTTCAATCAGCGGGAAACAGAGGGTGGCGCTGGGGTCGGCGGCGAGGATCACCCGCCCGCCGGCGAGGAAAACGCCCAGCGACCCCGGGGAGCTCATCGCATAGTTATGCGCCGCCGGCAGCGCGTTGAGGTAGCGCGTCTCAGCGTTAATCCCGCAGATCTCGTTGCTGCGGCGGATACTGTAGTCGTAATCGTTATGGGTACGCGGGATCAGCTTCGGTGTCCCGGTGCTGCCGCCGGAGAGCTGGAAAAAGGCCACTTCGTCGGCAGGGGTTGGGTTAGCGATAAAGTTATCCGCCGGGCGGTTAATCTCCGTCGCCAGATCGCGCTCGCCGCCGTCGTTACGCAGCAGCGCCACGCACAGGGAAGGATGTTCAGCGATAAACGCGTGAAGAAAGCTATCGTCGGCAAAGAGCGCGTGCTCGCGGTCGGCGATCAGCAGCGCCGGTTTAATCTGCGCGGCGTAGGCGTTAAGCTCGCTGCGCTGGTGGCTGAACAACGCGTTCACCGGCGCGACGCCGATACGCAGCAGCGCGAAGAAGGTGATGTAAAACTCGGCGACGTTGCCCAGCTGCACCAGCGCGGTTTCCCCGCGCTTCAGTCCCTGACGCTGCAGAGAGCAGGCAAGGTTGTCCACCCGCTGGTTAAACTGGCGGTAGCTAATGTGTCGATCGCCATCGATAATCGCCACGGCGTCGTTTTCCGCGTGACGGGTGATCAGATTGGTTAATGGCAGATCCTGCCAGTAGCCTTTTTGGCGATAGCGGGCCGCGAACTCATCCGGCCAACGGGTAAATGCAATCATCCTTGCCTCTTAATTCAAGCCAAATACGTTAAGCATGGTGGTCAGTTTGACGCCGGTTTCGCGCCATTCGCCCAGCGGCGAGGAGGCCGGAACGATGCCCGCGCCGGCAAACAGGCGCAGCGTACGCTGCTGCAGACGCGCGCAGCGGATGGTCACCACCCATTCGCCGTTGCCTTCATCGTCACACCAGCCGACGATGCCGCCGAACAGCTGGCGGTCGAAGGGTTCCAGGTCGGCAATCAGGCGCTTCGCCGCCTGGTGCGGGAAGCCGCTCAGCGCCGGAGTCGGGTGCAGCAGGCAGGCCAGCGACATGGCGTTTTCTTCCGCCAGCGCCGTGCCCTCGATCGGCGTCGCCAGATGCCAGAGCGTCGGGGTGGTGATCAGCTGCGGCGATGCCGGCAGCGACAGCTGGCTGCTGCGCGGGCCCAGCACGCTCTTCATCGCCTGGGTCACCAGTTCGTGCTCGTGGCGATCTTTGCCGGACGCCAGCAACCTGTTGCCCGCTTCGCGGTCCAGCACATCGTCCGGCTGGCGGCGGGCGGAGCCGGCCAGCGGCAGCGAGCTGAAGTGCGGTCCTTCTTTACGCAGCAGCAGCTCCGGGCTGGCGCCCAGCAGCACGCCGCCGTCGGAGAGCGGCACATGGAAGTTGAAGCTGGCGGGGTTCTGGGCGATCAGTCGCTCCATCAGGGCGCCGCTATCGACAGGATCGCGGGTGGTGATATCGATAAGTCGTGATAGCACCACTTTGTCCACTTCCGGCGTGGCGGTCAGCGCGGCGGCGCGTTCCACCATGGCTAAAAACGCATCCTGTTCCGGGATCTCCCGGCGCTCCACCACCTCCATCGCCTCCAGCGGCGCGGCATAGCGGGCGGAACGCTGTTTTTCCGGGCGCGAGAACGCTTCCCAGCGCTCCGGGATATAGAGCTCGGAAGGCTGACAGGTGTCGAACGGGATGGCCCCAACCATCACCGGCTTGCGGATCCCCGCCGCCCGGGCCTCGGCAAAGGCGGCGGCCATCTGCTGCTGGAACTCGCCATTCAGCGCATCGCCGCCGTCGGCGGGCGCTGAGAAGCGGCGGAAGCAGCCTGAGGTGCTAAAACTGCGGTACGGCGACATAAAGAAGAAGCTGTCCGGCGATAAGGTCCGGGTAGATTTCTGTACATCCTCAGCCAGTGACGTTTCCATATCATCCTCCAAAAACGATAAATATATTACGAATAATTATCATTTGTATTTTGGTTGGCTAACCTAAAAGGTATTGCCCGTCATGTCAACCGCGTTACGTCATCGCGCCGCCACTTTGGCTTGCATCCTGTCGGCGCAAAGTTGAAAATGAGACGCATTTATTACCCTTCGAATCAGGATGCGATGACGTGAACTTCTCTTCTTTTTACCGCCGCGGCGCGCTGGCCGGGATGCTGTTGTTTTTAGGAATTACCTCAGCCCAGGCGGCGGACTGGCCGCGCCAGGTCACCGACAGCTACGGGACGCACACCCTGCCGAGCCAGCCGCTGCGCATTGTCTCCACCAGCGTGACCCTCACCGGCTCGCTGCTGGCGATCGACGCCCCGGTGGTCGCCAGCGGCGCCACCACCCCGAACAATCGCGTGGCCGATAGCCAGGGCTTTCTGCGCCAGTGGAGTGAGGTCGCCAAAGCCCGCAAGCTGGCGCGGCTGTACATCGGCGAACCGAGCGCGGAAGCGGTGGCCGCCCAGATGCCGGATCTGATCCTGGTGAGCGCCACCGGCGGCGACTCCGCCCTGCCGCTGTACGATCAGCTCAAAACGATCGCCCCGACGCTGGTCATCAACTATGACGATAAAAGCTGGCAAACGCTGCTTACCCAGTTGGGGCAGGTCACCGGCCATGAGCAGCAGGCCAGCGCGCGCATCGCCGACTTCAATAAACAGCTCGTTTCGTTAAAAGAAAAAATGAAGCTGCCGCCGCAGCCGGTCACCGCCCTCGTCTATACCGCCGCCGCGCACAGCGCCAATATCTGGACGCCGGAATCGGCCCAGGGGCAGATGCTCGAACAGCTGGGCTTTAGCCTGGCGACGCTGCCGGGCGGCCTGCCCGCCAGCCATAGTCAAGGCAAACGCCACGATATCGTGCAGCTGGGCGGGGAGAACCTGGCCGCCGGTCTGAACGGCCAGAGCCTGTTCCTGTTCGCCGGCGACCAGAAAGATGTCGATGCCATTTACGCCAACCCGCTGCTGGCGCATCTCCCGGCGGTCGAAGGCAAACGCGTTTACCCGCTGGGCACCGAGACCTTCCGTCTTGACTACTACAGCGCCCTGCTGGTGCTCCAGCGTCTCTCCAGCCTGTTCGGCTAACGCGGGCTGTGCCATCGGGACGGGTACGCGGCCTGAACGCTTTGCCGGGCGGCGCTACGCTTGCACCGGCCTACTGAGCTTGCACCAGCCTGCCGTACCCCAGGCCCGGTAAGGCGTAGCCGCCACCGGGCATCAGGACGGGTACGCGGCCTGAACTCTTTTGCCGGGCGGCGCTACGCTTGCACCGGCCTACAATGCTTGCGCCCTCCAGGCCAGACCTTCGGCCCGGTAAGGCGTAGCCGCCACCGGGCATCAGGACGGGTACGCGGTCGGAACACCTTGCCGGGCGGCGCGGCGCTTGCCCGGCCTACAACGCCCGAGGCCCCAGTACCGTAGGCCCGGTAAGGCGTAGCCGCCACCGGGCAATCGCACCGTACTCAGCTTTCGTTGACTATTTCCGGGCGCTGGAAACGGCGCAGCTCGCGTAGCAGCCCCACCAGCAGCACGCCGACGAGGGCCAGCGCCCAGCCGCTGGCGCTGGCGGAAGCGACCGGCGTCATCACCGCCCCTAACCCGCCGAGCAGCGCCGCGCCGATGGCGTCGCCGGTAACGTTCTGCGCGGTCCACAGACCGTTAATTCGCCCGAGCATATGTTCCGGCGTCTGGGTCTGGATCAGGGTGTACTGCAGCAGCGAGCTAATAGCGCTCAGCCAGCCAAACAGCGCCAGGCACAGCGCGCCCAACGCCCAGTGCGGCATCAGGCTGAACAGCGCAATGGCGACAAAGGAGCACACCGTCGTCGCCAGCATCAGCGCGCCCGGCCGCACGGTCTGGGCCAGCTGGCCGCTGGTCAACGCCCCCAGCGCCGCGCCGAGCGGAATCGCGGCGTACAGCAGGCCAATCTGCCCTGCCGACATCTGCCAGCTCCCGGCCAGCGCCGGATAGAGGACCCGCACCGCGCTGGCCATGGTCAGCAGGCCGCCGAGCAGCGCAATCCCGCCGATAAGCGGACTCTGGCAGAGGAAGGTCAGCCCCGCCAGCAGGGCACGCAGCGGATGCTCGCGCGGCTGCGGAGGCGGCGGCAGCTGTGGCAGACGCAGCAGGGTTAAGGTGGTGATAAAGGTCCCCGCCGCCGCCAGGCCGAAATTCCAGGCCACGCCGCCGGAGGCCAGCAGCAGGCCGCCGATCATCGGCGAAATCACCGAGCCCAGACGCACCGTGAGCATAGTGATGGCCCCGGCCTGCATCAGATTTTCCCGCCCCACCAGCGCCGGCGTCGCCGCCAGCAGCGCGGTCACCCCCAACGAGGCGAAGAACCCATCCCAGATCCCCAGCAGGTAGATCGCCGCCAGCGACGGCTCCGGCAGCAGGGCGTTCAGACACAGGCCGACAAAGCCCACGCCGCAGGTGCCGCGCGCCAGCAGGATCAGGCGTTTGCGCTCATAGCGGTCGGCCAGTACGCCCCCCACCATCAGGCCAATAAACATCGACGCGCCGGTCAAGGTCACCGACAACCCGACCTGCCAGGTCGAATGGGTCATCATCTGGATCTGCACCGGGATGGCCACGCCCAGCAGGCCAAGCGACAGAATAGAGATAAAGCGAGCGATAAAAACGGCGCGAAACGCCGGGTGAGTTTTCAGCAGGCTGAGGTTGAGCAGCCAGGATTGTCGGTTCATTACAGCGCCTTGTCGTTATTTTTAATACCCTTTTTACTGTGGGTCATGCTACCATAGCTGAATAAAATCGATAACGATAATTACTATCATTATCATATCAGGGATGTCAGTTATGTCGTTTTCTACGACCGCGGTACGCTCTGTCGCCGTGCCCGGATTGTTGCTGTTACTCGCCTTAGCCGCCGCGCTTAGCCTGACCATCGGCGCCAAATCGTTGCCGATCGGCACGGTATTCAACGCCTTTAGCGGAACCTGTCAAAGCGCCGACTGCACCATCGTGCTGGACGCGCGCCTGCCGCGCACCCTGGCCGGTCTGCTGGCCGGCGTCGCCCTCGGCCTCGCCGGCGCGCTGATGCAAACGCTCACCCGTAACCCGCTGGCCGACCCCGGCCTGCTGGGGGTCAACTCCGGCGCCAGCTTCGCCATCGTCCTCGGCGCGGCGCTGTTCGGGATCACCTCCCCGCAGGAACAGCTGCTGCTGGCGTTTTGCGGCGCGCTCTGCGCCTCGCTGCTGGTGGCCTTCACCGGCAGTCAGGGCGGCGGCCAGCTGAGCCCGGTGCGCCTCACCCTCGCCGGGGTCGCGCTCGCGGCGGTGCTCGAGGGGCTGTCCAACGGCATCGCCCTGCTCGACCCGGACGTCTACGATCAGCTGCGCTTCTGGCAGGCCGGTTCGCTGGATATCCGCACCCTGCAGACGCTGAAAATTGTCCTGCTGCCGGTGGCGATGGCGGGGATCGCCGCCCTGCTGCTGAGTCGGGCGCTTAACAGCCTGAGCCTCGGCAACGATACCGCCACCGCCCTCGGCAGCCGCGTCGCCCGCACCCAGCTGATCGGCCTGATTGTGATTACCGTCCTGTGCGGCAGCGCTACCGCCGTCGTCGGGCCGATCGCCTTTATCGGCCTGATGATGCCGCATATGGCCCGCTGGCTGGTGGGGGCCGATCATCGCTGGTCGCTGCCGGTCACCCTGCTGGCCACCCCGGCCCTGCTGCTGTTTGCCGACGTGATTGGCCGCCTGCTGGTGCCCGGCGAACTGCGGGTATCGGTGGTGAGCGCCTTTCTCGGCGCGCCGGTGCTGATCTGGCTGGTGCGGCGCCAGCCGCGCGGAGGTGGCCTGTGATTGCCCCGTCCCGCCGCCTGATAGCCAGCTGTCTGCTGCTGTTGGCCGCCAGCCTGTTGATTTCCCTGCTCGGGCTGGCGCAAGGCCCGGTGCCGCTAACGATTGACCAGGTCTTCTCCGCCCTGTTCGGCGACGCGCCGCGCAACGTCGCGATGGTAGTGAACGAATGGCGGCTGCCGCGGGTGTTAATGGCGCTGCTCATCGGCGCCGCGCTCGGCGTCAGCGGCGCCATTTTCCAGTCGCTGACCCGTAACCCGCTCGGCAGCCCGGACGTGATGGGCTTTAACACCGGCGCCTGGAGCGGCGTGCTGGTGGCGATGGTTCTCTTCGGCCAGAACCTGACGGCGATTGCCCTGGCGGCGATGGCCGGCGGGGTACTCACCTCGCTGGTGGTCTGGCTGCTGGCCTGGCGCAACGGGATCGAGACCTTTCGCCTGATTATTATCGGCATCGGCGTACGCGCCATGCTGGTGGCCTTCAACACCTGGCTGCTGCTGCGCGCCTCGCTGGAGACCGCCCTTTCTGCGGGCCTGTGGAACGCCGGATCGCTTAACGGCCTGACCTGGGGTAAAACCTGGCCGTCGGCGCCGCTGATCCTGCTGATGCTGGTGGGCAGCGCCCTGCTGGTTCGTCGGATGCGGCTGCTGGAGATGGGCGACGATACCGCCTGCGCGCTGGGCGTGCAGGTTGAGCGTTCGCGCCTGCTGCTGATGCTGGTGGCGGTGGTGCTCACCGCCGCCTCGACGGCGCTGGCCGGGCCCATCTCATTTATCGCGCTGGTGGCGCCGCACATCGCCCGCCGCCTGAGCGGCACGGCCCGCTGGGGATTGACCCAGTCGGCCCTGTGCGGCGCGCTACTGCTGGCACTGGCCGATTACGGCGCCCAGCGGCTGTTTATGCCCTGGCAGCTGCCGGTGGGCGTACTAACCGTCAGCCTCGGCGGTATTTACCTTATTGCATTGTTGATTCAGGAGTCCCGCAAAAAATGAGTGCTGTCCCCTCCCGTTTGCGCGGCGAGCAGTTAACCCTGGCCTACGGGAACAAGACCATCGCCGAGTCGCTGAACGTGACCATCCCTGACGGCCACTTCACCGCCATTATCGGCCCCAACGGCTGCGGCAAGTCGACGCTGCTGCGCACCCTCAGCCGTCTGATGACGCCGACCAGCGGCCATGTCTGGCTCGACGGCGCACAGATCCAGCAGTACGCCAGTAAAGAGGTCGCCCGCCGCATCGGCTTGCTGGCGCAAAATGCCACCACCCCTGGCGATATTACGGTGCAGGAGCTGGTGGCCCGCGGGCGCTACCCGCACCAGCCGCTGTTCACCCGCTGGCGCAAAGAAGATGAAGCGGCGGTGAATAATGCGATGCGGGCCACCGGGATCAGCGATCTGGCGCTGCAGAGCGTCGATACGCTTTCCGGCGGCCAGCGGCAGCGGGCGTGGATTGCGATGGTGCTGGCCCAGGAGACGGCGATTATGCTGCTGGATGAGCCGACCACCTGGCTTGACATCAGCCATCAGATCGACCTGCTGGAGCTGTTGAGCGAGCTGAATCGCGAGAAGGGCTATACCCTGGCGGCGGTGCTGCACGATCTGAACCAGGCCTGCCGCTACGCCACCCACCTGATCGCCCTGCGCGACGGTAAGATCGTCGCCGAGGGGGCGCCGAAGGAGATCGTCACGGCGGATCTGATTGAACGGATTTACGGTCTGCGCTGCACGATCATTGAGGATCCGGTGGCGCATACGCCGCTGGTGGTGCCGCTGGGCCGCCGGTAATTTCCCCTTTCCCCGGCTTGCGCGACGCTGAGCCGGGCTACCTGCTGTAGCCCGAACTCAACCGTTATCCCAGAATCTCCCTGACCACCGGGCCGATGGCTTCAAAGGCCTGCGGGGAGATAATGTCGACGTGGGCGCAGTTCTGGCTGAACACCTCCAGCTCGCCTACCCACGGGCCCCATACGACCTGCGGATCCATCTCCGCCTGCCGCGTCTTCTCCGCCACGAACAGCGTTGCCTTGCCGTCAAACTTCGCGCTGTGCGCGGTGGTTAACAGCCGCACCGCGTCGGCATAGTTGCCTTCGATGGCGCTGAACAGCTCGCCGGAGGCTTGCCCCTGCTGGGCGGCGAGGAACGCTTCGCGCTCGCGGGCAATTTCCGCCAGCACCGCCGGATCCAGCCCGTTCGCCTCTTTCTCCGCCCAGTTTTGCGTCTCCGGCGGCCAGGTATCCAGCAGGCCGAGGAAGGCCACTGCTTCGCCGCGCTGGCGCAAGCGGGCGGCAATGCCCTGGGCTAAGGTGCCGCCGAGCGAATAACCGAACAGATAATAAGGACCGTGCGGCTGCTGCGCCAACAGCGTTTGCAGATGATGCTCGCACACCTCGTCGAGGCTGGCGGCGCCGGCCATCGGCCCCTGCGGGCGCGGCGACTGAATACCGGTAATCGACCAGCGCGGGCTGAGATAGCGCGCGAGCACGCTGAACTGCCAGGCGAAGCCGGAGGCCGGATGGAAACAGAACAGCGTTGGGCTGTCGCTCTCGCGCAGCGGCAGAAGCGCATCCAGCCCCAGGCGCTGAGCCTGCTCATCGCTGAGATCGGCGGCCAGCAGCGCGCTCAGTTTGCCCACCGTCGAGGCCACCATCACCTGCCCCGGGGTCACCTGCCGCGCCAGCTGGCGGCTGAGCTGCGCCGCCAGGCGCATCGCCAGCAGCGAATGGCCGCCGAGGGCGAAGAAATCAGCGTCGATATCATTCACCTCGCAGCCCAGCAGCTGACTGAAGGCGGCGGCGACAACGGTTTCCATCCCGGGCTCCGGCGGCCGGCCGCTGCGCTCGCCGCCGAGGGTCGGCAGCGGCAGCGCTTTGCGGTCCAGTTTGCCATTGGCGCTGAGCGGCAGGTCGGGGAGCTGCATCAGCACCACCGGGACCATATGCGGCGGCAGCTGTTCCGCCAGCCGCGCTTTCAGCGCCGCGGTATCCAGCGGCAGGCCGGAGTCAGAGACCAGATAGCCCACCAGCTGCCGGGCATCGCCGCCGGTCGCCGCCGCCTGGTTGAAGACGCAGGCATGACTCACCGCCTGCGCCACGTCCGGCAGGGCCGACATCACCCGGTCAATCTCGCCAAGCTCGATGCGCTGCCCGCGGATCTTCAGCTGATCGTCGCTGCGGCCAAGATACTCCACCGCGCCGTTCGCCAGCCAGCGCGCCACGTCGCCGGTGCGATACATCCGCTCGCCGGGGGCAAACGGGTCGGCGATAAAGCGGCTGGCGGTGAGGTCCGGACGCCCCAGATAGCCCTGCGCCAGCTGAATGCCGGTGAGATAGAGATCCCCGGCCACCCCCGGCGGCACCGGGCGCATCGCGGCATCGAGAATGCGCAGCCCGGTGTTCCATACCGGCCAGCCAATCGGCACGCTGCTGCCGGTCACCGCCGCCAGCTCAGGCCCGCAGGCCGGATACCAGCTGACGTCCACCGCCGCTTCCGTCGGGCCGTACAGGTTATGCAGCGGCGCGCCGGTCAAGCGCTCCCATTCGCGGCACAATTCCGTCGGCAGCGCTTCGCCGCTGCAGAATACCCGCCGCAGCGTGCGGCAGGCGGCCACGCTGTCGGCATCCAGCGAGGCGACAAACGCCGCCAGCATCGACGGCACAAAGTGGGTGGTGGTCACGCCGTAGTGGGCGAAGAACTGCTGCATCGCCTGCGGGTCGCGGTGCGCCTCCGGCTCGGCCATCACCAGCTGCGCGCCGGCGATAAACGGCCACCAGAACTCCCACACCGAAACGTCAAAACTGCACGGCGTTTTCTGCGCCACCACGTCGTCGGCAGATAACGGATAACGATCCTGCATCCACAGCAGGCGGTTGACGATGGCGGTCTGGCCGACCATCACCCCTTTTGGCCGCCCGGTGGAGCCAGAGGTAAAGATGATATAGGCGGTATGCTCCGGTTTTGACAGCGCCAGCGGCGCGTCATCCGCAACGGCCAGCGGCTGCTGGTAGCAGAGGCTCTCCAGCCCGGGGATATCGCTGAAGCGGGCCAGCTGATCCTCCGTGGCGATCAGCAGCGACGGCCGGGCGTCTTCCAGCATCATCCGCAGGCGGTCGTCCGGGTAGCCAGTGTCCAGCGGCAGCCAGACGGCTCCCGCTTCGACAATGCCGTGCAGCGCCAGGGTCAGGAACACCGAGCGCGGCAGGGCCACCGCCACGCTGTCGCCCGGCTTCACGCCGCGCTGACGCAGCAGCTGCGCGAGCGCCACCACCTGCTGACGCATCTCACGATAGCTGAACTGCCAGTTAGCATCCGCCAGCGCCGGAGCATCCGGGGTCTTCCGCGCCTGGTCGGCCACCAGCGCGCTGAGGGTGGTGGCGGGCAGCGGCATAGCGGTATCGTTGACCGCCGCCAGCCGGGCCTGCTCGTCGGCGGAGAGCATCTCCGCTTCGCCGCAGCGTAGCGTCGGATCGGCGGCAAACTGCGCCAGCAGCGCGGTCAGTCGCGCCATGTGGCGACGCAGCTCGGCTTCATCGTACCGGGCCTTGTTAGCGAGGATCTCCAGCGACAGCCCGCCGGTCTCATCCGGGAACAGCGCCAGCTCGAGATCGTTGACCGGGCCGGTGGCGAGGGTGTGGGTCACCGCCTCGACGCCGTCGATATCCACCTGGTAATCAAAGACTTTGACGTTCAGCACCGGGCCGAACAGCGGTTCGTCCCCGGCCGCTTTGCCGCTGTCGCGGACGATCTGCTCGGCGTCATAGCGCTGATGGCGGCGCATCTTTTTCAGCTGCGCGGCGAGGCGCATCGCCAGATCCGCCAGCGTCTCCTGGGCGTCAATATGCACCGCCAGAGGCAGGACATTGAGCACCGGCCCCGTCGAGGTCAGCGCCGCTGAGCCCATCCGGCGCATAAAGATAAAGCCCGCCGCGTAGTCCATCCGGTTGCACAAGCGGCCCAGCCACAGCGTGGTGAGCGCCAGCGCCAGGTCAGCGGGCTGACACTGCGGCGCATGGCCGGCCAGGCGGCGGAAGGCGTCGGCGTTCATCGCCAGCTTCATCCGCCAGATATCGCTCCCGGCGGCGCGCCCGCCCAGCGGAGCGGCAGAGAGCGAGGCGGGAGCCGGTAACGCCTGGCGCTGGGCCTGCCAGAAGGCTTTATCCCGCTGCCAGGCCTCGCTGCCGGCGTAGCGCTGGTACTCGTCCACCACTTCGGCAAAGGGGGTGAAAGGCGATTCCGGGGTGGCTTCTCCACGCTGCCAGGCGCGGTAAATGGCGGCGATCTGTCGGGTAATTGCCGGGAAACTGAAGCCATCCACCAGCAAGTGGTGATAGCGCTGATACCAGTACCAGTGGTCGTCGCCGACGCGCAGCAGCTGATGGCACACCAGCGGGTTGCCGCCGTCGACGCGCAGATCCTGCGCCAGATCCGCCTGCATCCGCTCCGTGGCGGCGCGGTGCGGATCCGGCGCCGTACGCAGGTCAACGATCGGCGGTTCGCCAAAGGTGCGTTCCGCCGCCAGCCACTGCCAGACTTCCCCTTCCTCTTCTTCAAAGCGCAGGCTGAGGGTATCCGCCTGCTGCAGGCCGGCGACAATCGCCTTACCCAGCAGCGCCGGGTCGAGCGCGCCGCGCAGTTCAACATAGTGGGCCACGCTCCAGGCGCCAGGCAGAGTGGAGAGGCGCTCGGCCATCCAGATCCCCGGCTGCGCGGCAACCAGCGGTAAACGAGTGGTCATGGTCAGCTCCTTATGCCGCATGATGGGCGGGGGTCAGTGTCGGCCAGTTGGCCGCCAGCCAGGCGTTGCACGCCTCGACCGACTGCGGAGGGCACACCACCGTCCAGCCGGCAGGCAGCGCGCAATGCCCCGGCCACAGGCTGAACTGCCGCTGGTCATTGCGCAGAATGTAAAACTGCCCTTGCGGATTGTCGAAGGGGTTACTGAATTGCATATCAAACTCCTGTCGTAAAGCGCTGTGCTAAGGGGGCGACAGCAGAGGCTGCCAGAGCTGGATCAGCCCCGCCGTCAGCCCGCCGCGCCAGCAAAGCGCATCATGCCCGCCGTCAACCTGACGCCAGAAAATCGTCTGCTGCGTTGTGGTAAGTTGCGTCAGCAGCGCCTGGTTGGCGCGAAAAATAATCGGTTCACGCTGGCCCGCTTCCAGCCAGAGGCGCAGCCCGGCCGCGGACGCCTCGCCCTGGCGGAGACGTTCGCCGATAAAGCCCGTCCCGCTGCCATCGCGATGCGGCCACCAGTAGGAGCCTGACTGGCTGAGCACGCAGCCAAAGCGCTGCGGCCAGTTGAGGGCGGCGAACATTGCCGCCAGGCCGCCGAAGCTTTGCCCGGCCACCACCGTCCGCTCCGGGCGGTCGCTGAACGGGACGTGACCGCGGACCAGCGGCAGGAGCTCCTCCTGCACCGCCAGCCAGAAATCGCGATGACAGGGCAGCTCAACCCCGCGGCGCTGGTTGTCGATCGCGTCGATCAGCAGGTAGACCGCCGGCGGCAGCCTCCCCTCGCGGGTCAGCGCGGCCAGCGGCGACCACACCGGCATGCTTTCGGCCCAGAACTGGCCGTCAAGCAGGATCGCCAGGGGCCGCGTTTGCGGGTCGACGGCCTCGCCGGGGGTGTAGATCCAGACCCGGCGATGGTTGCCCAGACGCGCGCTGCGCCACTCAAGGCAACGGGCGGGAGGATGCGCCTCATTAAGCTGATCCCAACCGGGCTGCGCCGGCGCCTGCGGCATCTCCAGGGCGGAGACGCCATGGCCGCGTCCGCCACGCCAGCTGTGCGGGTTCAGCGGATCGGCTATCGCCCGCGGCAGCAGTTTGCGCCAGCCTTCGCGCAGCAGCGCGCGGTCCGGCTTATCGGCGCTGAACACCTCAGGGGAAAAATCATCGTCACGGTCGGAGGGAATAAAGCAGTAGCTGCCGCGCCAGGTCGGCGACAGCGTGGTTCGCCAGCACCAGGCGTCGGTCCCGGGCAGACGTTGCAGCGATTGCGGTCGCGCATTTTGATGGTGGTCGGTCACGCCGGTGATATAGAGCCATACCCGACGGCGTGGAGAACGCGTTTCATCCCCCGCCGGATCCCGCCACCAGAACGTCACCTCGATGGCGTCATCCACCGCCCGGGACTGCGGTCCCTGCTGGGTTCGCCACCACTCCTCGCTTCCTGTCGTTAACATTCAGTCATTAACCCTATGTATCGCGTGACTTTTTTAATTAATTGTCATTCTTTATTGATAATATTATTGATAACTATTTGCATTTGCAATAGCGTATTAGCGCGCCGTGGGAAGCGCGTCTTTCACAACACATGTCGAAGAGAGCTTATTCAGCTAGCGACGGAGTGCCTTTGCCCTCTTCCGGCAACATTTATGCCGCCTCCCCTCCCGGTGGGAAGGGGCGTTTGGGGAACGTGGCGACAAAAAAGCAGGAATAACAATGAATAACAGGATCAAATCCCTGGCCTTGCTGGTCAATCTGGGAATTTACGGGGTTGCTTTTCCGTTAAGCGCAGCGGAAACCGCCACCGACGATAAAAACAGCGCCGCGGAAGAGACCATGGTGGTCACCGCCGCCGAGCAGAACCTGCAGGCGCCGGGCGTCTCCACCATCACCGCCGATGAGATCCGCAAGCGTCCGCCGGCGCGCGACGTCTCGGAGATCATTCGCACCATGCCGGGGGTCAACCTGACCGGCAACTCCACCAGCGGCCAGCGCGGCAATAACCGCCAGATTGATATCCGCGGCATGGGCCCGGAAAACACCCTGATCCTGATCGACGGCAAGCCGGTCACCAGCCGCAACTCCGTGCGTCTCGGCTGGCGCGGCGAGCGCGACACCCGCGGCGACACCAGCTGGGTGCCGCCGGAGATGATCGAACGCATCGAAGTGATTCGCGGCCCGGCCGCCGCCCGCTACGGCAACGGCGCCGCCGGCGGCGTGGTGAATATCATCACTAAAAAAACCGGCGATGAGTGGCACGGCTCCTGGAACACCTATATGAACGCCCCGGAGCACAAAGACGAAGGCTCCACCAAGCGCACCAACTTCAGCCTCAGCGGCCCGCTGGGCGGCGATTTCAGCTTCCGCCTGTTCGGTAACCTCGACAAAACCCAGGCCGACGCCTGGGACATCAACCAGGGCCATCAGTCCGAACGTACCGGGATCTATGCCGACACCCTGCCGGCCGGGCGCGAAGGGGTAAAAAATAAAAACATCGATGGTCTGGTGCGCTGGGAATTCGCCCCGATGCAGTCGCTGGAGTTTGAGGCCGGCTACAGCCGCCAGGGCAACCTCTACGCAGGCGACACCCAGAACACCAACTCCAACGACCTGGTAAAAGAGAACTACGGCAAAGAGACCAACCGTCTGTACCGCAACACCTACTCGGTCACCTGGAACGGCGCCTGGGACAACGGGGTGACCACCAGCAACTGGGCGCAGTACGAACGTACCCGCAACTCACGCAAAGGCGAAGGACTGGCCGGGGGGACCGAGGGGATCTTCAACAGCAACCAGTTCACGGATATCGATCTGGCGGATGTGATGCTGCACAGCGAAGTCAGCATCCCGTTCGACTATCTGGTTAATCAGAACCTGACGCTGGGCAGCGAGTGGAACCAGCAGCGCATGAAGGATAAGGCCTCCAACACCCAGGCGCTGTCGGGGGGAGAAATTCCGGGCTACGACAGCACCGGCCGCAGCCCCTACTCGAAGGCGGAGATCTTCTCCCTGTTCGCTGAGAACAACATGGAGCTGACCGACACCACCATGCTGACCCCGGCGCTGCGTTTCGATCATCACAGCATCGTCGGCAACAACTGGAGCCCGTCCCTCAATCTGTCGCAGGGCCTGTGGGACGACTTCACGCTGAAGATGGGTATCGCCCGCGCCTATAAAGCGCCGAGCCTGTATCAGACCAACCCGAACTACATTCTCTACAGCAAAGGCCAGGGCTGCTACGCCAGTAAAGACGGCTGCTATCTGCAGGGGAATGAAGATTTAAAAGCCGAGACCAGCATCAACAAAGAGATTGGCCTCGAGTTTAAACGCGACGGCTGGCTGGCGGGCGTGACCTGGTTCCGCAACGATTACCGCAACAAGATTGAAGCAGGCTATGCTCCGGTCTATCAAAACGGTAAAGGTACCGATCTCTACCAGTGGGAAAACGTGCCGAAAGCGGTGGTGGAAGGCCTGGAAGGTACGCTGAACGTCCCGGTGAGCGAGACCGTGAACTGGACCAACAACATCACCTACATGCTGCAGAGTAAGAATAAAGAGACCGGCGATCGGCTGTCGATTATCCCGGAATACACGCTGAACTCCACGCTGAGCTGGCAGGTACGCGATGACGTTTCGCTGCAGTCGACCTTTACCTGGTACGGCAAACAGGAGCCGAAGAAGTACAACTATAAGGGTCAACCGGTCACCGGCAGCGAGAAGAACGAGGTCAGCCCCTACAGCATCCTCGGCCTGAGCGCGACCTGGGACGTGACCAAATACGTTAGTCTGACCGGCGGCGTGGATAACGTCTTCGACAAGCGCCACTGGCGCGCGGGCAACGCCCAGACTACCGGGGGCGCCACCGGCACGATGTACGGCGCCGGCGCCGAGACCTACAACGAATCGGGCCGCACCTGGTATATGAGCGTCAACACCCACTTCTGATAGCGGGTTCTCCCTCCCCCGCCCTTGCAGGATAAAGGGCGGGGACAACCGCGGTATACTTGCCTTATGCGCATTCTTCACTCCACCCTGCCGCTGGCCGGCTATCGCTTGCAGCACATCGACTTCGACCCGGCGACTTTTCAGGCTGCCGATCTGTTGTGGTTGCCCTATCACGCCAGCCTGAGCGGCTGGAGCCGCAAGCGGCAGGCGGAGCACCTGGCCGGGCGCATCGCCGCGGTGTACGCCCTGCGCGAGGTGGGAGAAAAACGGCCTCCCGCGATTGGCGATCGGCGCCAGCCGCTGTGGCCCGCGCCCTGGTTCGGTAGTATCAGCCACTGCGGCCAGCGCGCGCTGGCGGTGGTCGCCGACCGGCCGGTGGGCGTCGACATCGAGCGCCGGTTTACTCCACAGCTGGCGGCGGAGCTGGAGAGCAGCATTATCAACGAGGCGGAAAAAAAGGTGCTATTGCACAGCGGCCTGCCCTTCCCGCTGGCGCTGACGCTGGCCTTTTCGGCGAAAGAGAGTGGGTTTAAGGCCTGGTCCTCTCACGCTTTAGCCCTGCCCGGCTTCCACAGCGCCCGGATTGTGGCACTCACTGCGCAGCAGATCCATTTACGTTTTACCGCCAGCTTCTCCGTACAGCTTGCTCATTTCACCTTGCAAATCAACTATCTGATAAAAGACGATTTCGTTATTACCTGTACCTGCCCGCCTCGCGAAGCGTGATCCTTTTCGCTTTTTAAGAAATTACCTGTGCAAACCGTAGACAGTTCTGGCTGGCCGCTTTATGGTTACATTGAATAATAAATCATTGTTGAATATATATTCAATGCGGAGATAATAATGAAAACTACCCTGATAAAGTCTGTTCTGTTTGCCTCCATGATGGCCGCATCTGGCTCACTTTTCGCCGCCGATAATGGCCTGATCGCAATCATTACCCCTTCACATGATAATCCGTTCTTTAAAGCCGAGGCTGACGGCGCAGCGGCGAAAGCGAAAGAGCTGGGTTACAGCACCCTGGTCGCCTCGCACGACGATGACGTCAACAAACAAAACCAATTGATTGAAACGGCTATTGCGCGGAAAGCCAAAGCCATCATCCTGGATAACGCTGGCGCGGATGCCACCGTCGGCCCGCTGGAAAAAGCAAAAGCGGCAGGTGTGCCGGCATTTTTAATCGACAGAGAGATCAATAAAACCGGCGTCGCCGTGGCGCAGATCGTCTCTAACAACTATCAGGGCGCCCAGCTTGGCGCGGAAAAATTCGCCAGTCTCCTCAACGGTAAAGGCAAGTATGTCGAACTGTTAGGTCGTCAGTCCGACACCAACGCCAGCGTCCGCTCGCAGGGTTATCACGATGTGCTGGACGACTATCCGGAAATGAAAATGGTCGCCCAGCAGACGGCGAACTGGAGCCAGACGGAAGCCTTTACCCGTATGGAAGCTATTCTGCAGACGAATCCGGATATCGTCGGTGTGATTTCCGGCAACGATACCATGGCGCTGGGGGCGGAAGCGGCGCTGAAAGCCGCAGGTAAAAACGACGTGATTGTCGTCGGCTTCGACGGCAGCGACTACACGCGCGACTCGATACTCAAGCAGGGCAACATTAAAGCCACGGTTCTCCAGCCTGGCTGGAAGCAGGCGCAAATGGCCGTGGAACAGGCGGACTTTTTCCTCAAGAACGGGAAAGCCCAGAAAGAAGAGAAGCAGTTGATGGACTGCATCCTCATCGATAGTGGCAATGCGAAAAAACTCAACATGTTCAACCTCAGCGAGTAAGGCGGAAATGATGCGGTTAAAACAATGGGGCGCCGTGCTGATGGGCTGCGCCGCCCTGTTGCTGACGGCCTGCACGGTGGTGGACTTAGATGAGAATGGCAAGCCAGTGCTGCCTGCCGACCCGAACGCGAAACCCAGCTTCGACCATCTCACCCCGCAGCAGATCGCGCAACAAACCTGGCAATCTCGTGTGATTGACGCCGCGAACCAACATGCGCTGGACGCGACTGCGCTGGAAAAAGTGCGCCAGGCGTCTGGCGCTACGCCACAGAGCGTCTTTGTCCGCCTGAACAGCGAGGTGACCGGGACTGACGTCAGCAACCCACGCGAGCAAAAGCTCAAACTTACGCTACACGGCCAGCCGTTGGTCGTGCAATTAGGTCCTGTCATGCGAGGCAATGCCATCCGCGATGCCAGCGGTTTCAAATTTGAAGACTTTACCAACCAGGTGCAGTTTGCGCAGCTTTCACGCGCCTACAATCGAGAGGCTATTAAACAGTTGCCGAAAGTGGACGCGAGCTGGACAGGCAAGCCTGTCGATATTCTCTTTGCGGTCACGGTTATTAACGGCAGTCTGCAGGATGCGGCCGCTCTTCAGCTAAAACAGGAGGCGCGCTGATGGCCAGTTCACCCGCAGAGGATATCATTTTACGCACCCGTGGTATTTCGATGTTGTTCCCCGGCACGGTGGCGTTGGATAACGTCGACTACAACGTCTGGCGCGGCAAAGTGAACGTGATCATCGGCGAAAATGGCGCCGGTAAATCAACGCTCATGAAAATTCTCGCCGGTGTGCAACAGCCGAGCCTGGGTGAAATGGAGCTCAACGGCAACATAGTCCATTTCTCCAGCACCCGCGAGGCCGCCGCCCACGGCATTGGTATGGTCCACCAGGAGCTGAACCTGTTTGAAAATCTTAGCGTCGCGGAAAATATCTTTCTTGGTCGCGAGCTACAGCGCGGGCTGACGCCAATTAACGAAGCAGAGCAGGAACGACAAGCCGCGGAGCTGTTGCAGCGACTCGATCAGCCGATCTCGCCGCGGGAGCTGGTGGGTAACCTGAAGGTCGGTCAGCAGCAGTTGGTCGAAATAGCCAAAGCGCTGGCGGAAAATGCGGACATTCTGATCCTTGATGAGCCCACTTCAGCCTTAAGCAAAACCGAGGTGGATATCCTGTTTCGGGTCATCCGCGAACTGACGCGTCAGGGGGTGTCCATTATCTACATCTCACACCGTCTGGAGGAGCTGATGGCCATCGGCGACGTCATTACCATACTGCGTGACGGCAAATTCCAGGCGGAGGCCAGGGTGAGTGAAATTGATGTGCCATGGATCGTCCGTGAAATGCTGGGCAGCGATCCGGTAAGCCATTTTCTTCCCCCGGATCGCCGCTTCGGCGCCCCACTGCTGGAAGTGGAGAACCTGACCTGCGTGAATGCCGCGGGCAATACGGTGGTGGATAACGTCAGTTTTAAAGCACATGCCGGTGAAATTATTGGGATCTACGGTCTGATGGGCGCCGGGCGAACCGAGCTGTTTGAATGTCTGCTGGGGACAGCGCGCCACTACTTTGGCAAGATCTGGCTGGACAGCAAACCGGTTCCCCAGCGGTTAACCACGGCCGAACGTATCCGCATGGGCATGAGTCTGGTGCCGGAAGATCGTAAGCGGACCGGGATTTTTCCCATCTCGTCAGTCGCCAGCAATCTGACCATTGCCAGCCTGTGGCGTCGTCTTCAGCGCGGGTTAACCATTGCCAATAAAGAGGAAGAGGCCGTCGTCGCCAGCACGATTGGCAATCTCTCCATTAAGGTCTCATCACCAGAGGTCGAGATCCAGGCGCTCAGCGGCGGCAATCAGCAAAAGGTGGTTATTGGCCGTTCGCTGTTAACCAATCCGAAGGTGCTGTTTCTTGACGAGCCTACGCGCGGAATCGACATCGGCGCCAAGGGGGATGTGTTTCGCATGATGGTGCAATTGTCGCAGCAGGGAATGGCGGTGGTGTTCTCCACCTCCGATTTAAAAGAAATCATGGCGGTCTCTGACCGTATCCTGGTGATGTCAGGCGGCAAACTGACCGCCGATATCGTTCGTGACCAGGCCGAAGAGTCGGCGCTGGTTTCAGCAAGCGCTCAGGGGTTCTAAGATGAAAATGACACAATCGGTCGCACTGGCGCCGCGCGGCGGAGCCTCTCTCTCCCGTGAAAATATCCTGCTGTTGTTATTAAAACTGCGCACCTTTATCGCGCTGTTCCTGATTGTCGGCTTCTTCACGATGACCGTGCCCGGTTTTTTATCCGCTGGCAGCATGGTGATTATGATTAAACACATTGCGATTAACGCCTTTCTGGCGTTGGGGATCACCTTTGTCATTATCACTGCCGGTATCGACCTTTCGATTGGCGCTACGCTCGGTCTCTGCGGAATGATAGCCGGCTGGCTTATCACCAAAGGGATCGTCTTGCCGATGTTCGGCATCGCCATTTTTCCAAGCGTGTGGGTCATTGTGCCCCTGGTGCTGCTGATAGGCGCGCTGATTGGCGCCGTTAATGGCTGGATCATTACCCGCTACAATGTGGCGCCGTTTATCTGCACCCTCGGTACCATGTATGTGCTCCGCGGAGCCGCGATGCTGACCTCTGATGGCCAAACCTTCCCCGGGCTCGCGGGCAATCCGCAGCTGGGCAACACGGGTTTCGATGAAATTGGCGCAGGTGCGCTCTTTGGCATCCCGTGGGCCATCTGGCTGATGATCCTGCTGGCGCTGATCATCGCCTATATCGCGCGGCGTTTGCCCTTTGGCCGCCATGTTTATGCGATCGGTGACAATGAGCGCGCCGCCGAGCTCTCCGGCGTGAAAGTGAAGCAAATTAAAGTGCTGGTCTACACGCTGTCCGGTTTTTGCGCCGCCATTGCCGGGATAGTGGTCTCCGCGCAGCTGCTGGCCAGCCATCCGGCTAACGGTACCGCTTTTGAGATGAATGCTATCGCCGCCGTCGTACTGGGCGGAACATCACTGGCCGGCGGCCGGGGAACCATCCTGGGTACGCTGATTGGTGCGTTTGTCATCGGTTTTCTCGCCGACGGGCTGGTGATGATGGGGGTGAGCGAGTTCTGGCAGATGGTCATCAAAGGGATCGTGATTATTGTGGCGGTCATTATCGATCAGATGCAAAACCGGATGCAGCAGAAGGCGGCGGTGGTCGCCCAGAAAGCGGTCATGGAGAATAAGTAACCGCAAGACCTCCTGTGGCTCAGACCACAGGAGGCGAGACTGACTCACGATGCGCCTTTCTCCGAGGCGCTTCGCAAAACCTCATCGAAAAATCCTGCCCGACAGCAAGCGGTGGTAGCATCCCGCCACTCTGCTCTGCCAGGCAAGGAAGCCATGAAAAAACGTCCTCACTCGACCCCGCACGACAGTCTGTTTAAGCGCTTTCTGCGCGACAGCGAAACCGCACGCGATTTTCTGGATATTCATCTGCCGCCCGCGCTGCGGCAACTGTGCGACTTAAGCACTCTGCACCTGGAATCCGGGAGCTTTGTTGAGGACAACCTGCGCGCCAGCTATTCCGATATTCTCTACTCTCTGCAGACCAGCAAGGGAGAGGGCTATATCTATGTGGTCATTGAGCATCAGAGCACCCCGGACAGCCATATGGCATTCAGACTCCTGCGCTATGCCCTCGCGGCCATGCAACAGCATCTTGATCGCGGCCATAAAGCGCTGCCGCTGGTAATTCCCATGCTGTTTTATCATGGCAGCATTTCTCCCTATCCCTTTTCACTGTGCTGGCTGGATGAGTTTCCACCTGACTCACCGGCAAAACAGCTTTATCTCGGGGCCTTTCCGCTCGTCGATGTGACCGATATTCCCGACGACGCCATATTACAGCATCGGCGGATCGCGCTTCTGGAACTGGTCCAGAAACACATCCGTCAACGCGATCTTAGCCATATCCTCCAGCAGTTGGTGGAGGTGGTGCTGATGGGATACACTGACCACCAGCAGTTCAAAACGTTATTTACCTATATGTCGCTGCATGGTAATAGCGCCGACCCGGATAACTTTATCGACCAGTTGGTCGAACGTCTGCCGCAATATGAGGATACCCTGATGACGATTGCCGAGTACCTGAAGCAGAAAGGTCGCGAAGAGGGAAAACAACGCTGGTTACAGCAAGGCCAGCAAGAGGGGCTTCAGGAAGGTTTACAGGCGGGTGAGCATCGCGAAGCCTGCCGCATCGCGCTGATGATGTTAGAGAACGGTATGGACACTGAAACCGTGTTGCGGATGACTCGCCTCAGCGCGGACGAACTGGCGACGCTGGCACGCCAGTCTCCACCCCCGCTTAGCCCTTAATTAACGCGCGCGCGGTCGGGAAGTCGGTGATCAGGACATCAATATAGTCGCCCTGCAACGCGCCGCGGATGGCGTTCGCTTTGTCCACGCCGCCGGCCAGCGCAATCACCTGCGGACAGCGACGAATTTGTTCAAGCTCCATCCCGATCACCGGATCCTCATCCTGGCTCAGTACCGGTTTGCCCGCCGCATCATAGTAATGCAGGCAGATATCCCCCACCGCGCCGCGCTCCGCCAGCAGCTGGAGCATGCTTTCATTATAATAGTTACCGGAGTTTTTCAGCAGCTGCGAAGGCTCCAGTTCACCAATACCGACGATGGCCACATCCACTTCGGCAAATTTCGCCACCACCGCCGCGACGTCCGGGCTGTTTACCAGACGGCTGCGCTCCTCCACGGAGTGCTCAATACTCTGCGACGGCAACAGCCACGCCGGGCAGCCTAAATGCGCCGCCAGCTGCTGGGTTAAAATGGTAGCCTGCACGTTGCCGTTGGGACCGACGCCGCCCAACAGCTGAATCACCCCGGCGGCGCGAATGTTCTGCGGATGCATCTCATCCACCATGCAGCGGATCGTACTGCTCCAGGACGAGATACCCACGAGGTCTTCCGGCCGCAGCCGCGTTTCGACATAGTGCGCCGCCGCGCTGCCGATGGCATGCTTTACCTGGCTGTAACTGGCATTCTCACCCACATCCACGACTATCGCTTGTCGAATGCCAAAACGCTCCTCAATCGCCTTTTCCAGATCGACAAAAATGTTTGTCGGCTGGACTACGGTAATTTTCACCAGCCCCTCTTTCTGGCAGCGGGTAAGCGCCCGTGAAACAAAAGACTGGGACAGATGCAGCAGCGAGGCGATCTCGGACTGCTTTTTATTCTCGCTGTAGTAAAGCGTGGCGATCTTCACCAGCAACCGCTGTTCATCCTGCTTCGACATGGCATTCCCCTCTGTTTTCTGCTCGTTATTTTTATGCATCATTGAATAGATAACAAGCGCAGCGCCCTTTTCCCGACGATCCAAATGTGATCGTTTTCTCCTTTTTTAGAAAATAGGCCGTACAAATCGTGGACAAACCCCGTCACAGGGCATATCTTACCTATGTGAATAATAAATCAGTAGTGAATATATATTCAATCACTTATTAATACCTTGTTTTGTCGACGATAAAAGGTAGTCAGGATGGAAAGTGTTTTTTTACCCTGCTGGAATATTTATTCATACAAGAATTTACTTTCAAGAGGTGTTTTATGAATCCGTTTTCACTCTCCGTTAAGGAGTTAGAACAAAAAGCACGCGCCATCCGCCGCCGCATCATCGTCTTAAATGCGGAAAGCCCGGCAGGCGGCCACACCGGTGCAGATTTGTCACAAGTCGAACTTCTGACCGCCCTCTACTTTCGCATCCTTAACTGCTCTCCTGCGCTAGAAAAGAGCGACGAGCGCGATATTTATATTCAATCGAAGGGGCACGCTGTCGGCGGTTACTACTGCGTGTTGGCCGAGGCAGGCTTTATCCCCCTTGACTGGCTGGCAACCTATCAACACGCCGACTCGCATCTGCCTGGACATCCGGTGAAGCACAAGACGCCGGGTATTGAGCTCAATACCGGCGCATTGGGCCATGGTCTGCCCGTGGCGGTAGGCATTGCGCTGGCAGCGAAACGCGATAACAACCCGCGTCGCGTATTTGTCGTCACCGGCGATGGCGAACTGGCGGAGGGCAGCAACTGGGAGGCCGCGCTGGTCGCCGCCCACTACCAGCTGGATAACCTTATTATTATCAACGACAAAAATAATCTGCAGCTGGCCGGTGCGACCAAAGAGATCATGAATACCGACCCGCTGGATGAAAAATGGCGCGCTTTCGGCATGGAGGTCACACAGTGCAACGGCAACGATATGGCGGAGGTGGTCGCCACCCTTGAGCGCTTGCAGCCGAACGGGAAACCACACGTCGTGATTGCCAATACCACCAAAGGCGCAGGTATTTCATTTATTCAGGGAAGACCCGAGTGGCATCACCGGGTACCGAAAGGAGAAGAAATTGAACTGGCGCTGGAGGAACTGAAAGATGAGTAATAGCGAACATCTCGCCACGGTGATGGTGAATGCCTTTATTGATGCCGTAGACCGCGGCGTGGATCTGGTGCCAGTAGTGGCTGACTCCACCTCAACGGCGAAAATTGCCCCATTTATCAAAAGATTCCCTGGCCGGCTGGTCAACGTCGGCATCGCCGAGCAGACGCTGGTTGGCGCTGCCGCCGGCCTGGCGCTGGGGGGTAAAGTGGCCGTGACCTGCAACGCGGCGCCATTCCTTATCTCACGTGCCAATGAGCAGATTAAGGTCGACGTTTGCTACAACAACACCAACGTCAAACTGTTCGGGCTGAACGCGGGCGCCAGCTACGGTCCGCTGGCCAGCACTCACCATAGCATTGACGATATCGCCGTTCTGCGCGGTTTTGGCAATATTGAAATTTACGCGCCGTCCAGTCCCGGCGAGTGCCGACAGATTATCGATTATGCCCTTGCCCACATCGGGCCAGTGTATATCCGCCTCGATGGTAAAGCGCTACCGGAACTGCATAACGAACATTACCGGTTTATTCCGGGCAACATTGATGTGCTGCGTTCGGGGCGCGATGTTGCGTTGGTTGCTATGGGCTCAACGGTACATGAAATAGTGGAAGCCGCCGCACAACTCGCTGCAGAAGGTATTGACGCCACCGTTATCAGTGTCCCATCTATTCGTCCTTGTGATACCCAGGCGCTACTAAAGGCAATACAGTCCTGTCCGGTCGCGATCGCGGTGGAAGAACACAACGTCAACGGCGGCGTCGGGAGTCTGGTGGCGGAAGTGCTGGCCGAGGCCGGGTGCGCTATCCCGTTGAAACGCTTAGGTATCCCTGACGGGCAATACGCCATTGCCGCCGATCGCGCCGCCACGCGCGCGCGCCATGAAATCGATGCCGCCGGGGTGGCGAAGCACGCCCGCAAGCTGCACACAAAAAAAGCATCCTGAAAAATAACAAGAACATCTTACTGGAGAGAACGCAATGTCCCGTATTCCTCAACAACTCACCATGGGCGTCATTATTGGCAATCGGGGATTTTTCCCCAGCTATCTGGTCGCCGAAGCGCGCGAACAGGCGGTAGCCCTGTTTAGCCGCCTTGGGATTAACACCATTATGCTTGATCCATCCCAGACGGAACTGGGTGGCGTGGAAACCCGGCAGGATGCCAAAATTTGCGCCGAGCTGTTCCGCACCCACCGCGACAACATTCACGGTGTCGTGGTGCTGTTACCCAACTTTGGTGATGAAAAAGCCATCGCCGAGACGCTGCGCCTCTCCGGTCTCAACGTCCCGGTGCTTATTCAGGCCGAAGAGGATAATCTGGATAAAATGGGGTTGTCGACGCGCCGCGATAGCTTCTGCGGCAAAATTTCCCTTTGCAACAACCTGCGCCAGTACGGTATCCCGTTTACGCTGACCACCCAGCACGTTTGCGCACTTAGCGGCGAGGTGTTTGAGCAGGATCTCCGGCGCTTCACGCAGATATGTCGCGTGGTAAACAGTATGCGCGGTGTACGCGTTGGCGCGATTGGCGCCCGTCCTGCGGGCTTTAACACCGTGCGCTACAGCGAAAAACTGCTCGAACGTTTGGGCATCGCAGTGGAAACGTTAGATCTATCCGAGGTATTTACCCGGATTAAGTGCCTGCGTGATGACGATATTCGTGTGGATGAGAAGCGCCGCCTGCTGATCGATAATGCCGACGCCAGCGGTATTCCGGCAGATAAACTGATCACTATGGCAAAACTGTTTGTGGTCCTGAGCGAGTGGATTGTTGCCAACGATATCGACACCACCGCGATTCAGTGCTGGACCTCGCTACAGGAAAATCTGGGGATTAACGTCTGCTCCATCATGAGCGTGATGTCCGGACAACTGATGCCAAGCGCCTGTGAAGTCGATGTCATGGGTGCGCTCTCCATGTATGCGCTCGCCAGCAGCAACCTGAGCCCCGCCTCGATCGCGGACTGGAATAATAACTTCGGCGACGATCGCGATAAATGTGTGCTGTTCCATTGCGGGAACTTTGCCTCGGCCAGTCTCGAGTCGCCGCACATGGGAACGGCCGATATTATCGGCACCACCGTCGGCAAAGAAAACACCTGCGGTGCCGTGCATGGTCGCATGAAAAGCGGCGCGCTGACCTATTTTCGCCTCAGCACTGACGACCTGACTGGCGAAATCAAGGCCTACGTCGGCGAAGGCCAATCGGTTGACGATCCCCTGGATACGGTAGGCTGTCGGGCGGTCATTCAGGTTCCCCACCTGGAAAATCTGCTGTCGTGGATCTGCCGTAACGGCTTTGAGCACCATGTCGCGATGAACCATTCTGCCAGTGCTTCAATTCTGCACGAGGCGTTTACGCGATACCTGGGCGTGTCGACCTATCTCCACCAGTAAGGCCGGAGGCCGCTATGTCGGTAAACAAGGATATTATTATTGCCCTCGATGAGGGCACGACCAATGCCAAAGCCGTTGCCTTCGATAGCCACGGGCGGGTGATCGCGCAATTTTCCCGCGCGCTTGAGATCGCTACGCCTCAGGAAGGATGGGTAGAACAGTCAGCGGAGCTTCTGCTTGCCGCGTCGCTGGAGGTGATTTCTCGCACAGTGGCCGCTGTTGGCGCGGAGCGTGTGGCGGCCCTGGCGATCAGCAACCAGCGCGAAACCGTCGTGGGCTGGTATCGGGAAACGGGCGAGGCCATAGCGCCCGCCCTGAGCTGGCAATGTTCACGTAGCGCCACATTTTGCCGCTCGCTGCGTGAACAAGGCCATGAGCCGCAGATCAAGGCGGTAACCGGTCTGCCAATCGCCCCGCTCTTTTCCGCCTCGAAAATGCGCTGGCTGTTGGACCACACGCCGGATGGCCTCAACCGGGCAAAAGATGGCGAGATTTGCCTCGGTACGGTGGATAGCTGGCTACTCTGGCACCTGACGCAAGGCCAGCAATTTTGTTGTGATTACGCGAACGCGTCTCGTACGCAGCTCATGAATCTGCAAACAGCGGACTGGGATACCGATATGCTCGCCCTGTTTGGCATTCCGCGTGCAGCACTCCCGGTGATAAAACCATCGAGCGGCCTTTTTGGTTACACCGCTGGTTTAGCCACCCTCCCTGATGGGATCCCGGTAATGGCGATGATTGGCGATTCACATGCCGCCCTTTTCGCCCACGGTCTGGGCGCCGCCGGTTGCGTTAAAGCTACTTACGGTACAGGAACCTCGGTGATGGCGCCCGTCGATTCGGTGGCGTGTCACGTCAGCAATCTCGCCACCACGGTGGCCTGGCACGACGGAGAAAAGCTGGTCTATGCACTGGAGGGGAATATTCCCCATACTGGCGATGCGGTGGCGTGGATGGCCGACAGTACGGGCTTGAGCGAACTCTCTCCCGTTGAGCTGGCCCAGGCGCTGAATGCTCTGCCTCGCTCGGTAGACTCCACCTTAGGCGTCTTTTTTGTACCTGCCCTCACCGGCATGGGGGCGCCCTGGTGGGACGAGAATGCCCGCGGACTGATCCATGGGTTAAGCCGGGGGGTGAAGCGTGCCCATCTCATTCGTGCCGCGCTCGAGTCTATTACCTACCAGATTGCCGATGTAATCACTGCGATGCGTGCCCATCATGGCTTTACGCTCAACACGCTGCTGGTGGATGGGGGCCCCACCAAAAACGACTGGTTAATGCAGTACCAGGCCGACCTGCTGGGTTGTCCGGTGATGCGCAGCGATGTGGCCGAGCTGTCAGCGACCGGTGCGGCACTGCTGGCGCGTAAAGCGTTGCACAAGCTGACGGTGGCAGAGCTTCAGCCCTTTTTGCCAGAACACATCACTTATGCGCCAGACCCGCTCCGGCATCATCGGCTTGTGCAGCGATGGCAGTCCTGGCAACACGCGGTGACGCTGGCAAGACGCTGAGCGCAACTCAGCCGGGCGATAACGTCTTCGTCCGGCTGCAATCCAACGCGCCATCCCCGCCGTTAACTCAGCGGATACTGTTGAAACGCCGGCAGCGCCTCTCCTTTCTCCGCCAGCGCGCGGATATGCGGAAACGCCGTTGCCGGCACCACCGTCGGGATCATCAACTGGATAAAGGACCAGACCACCGTGCTGGTGACCAACACCTGGTCCGGCTGCGCGGCGGCAACGCGGTCTGCCAGCCGGGCGTCCCATTCCCGACAGGCGGCGAGCAGTTGACCGGTCACCCGGGCTATCCACGGCTGATGCTGCTTCTCCTCCGGCCGCAAACGGTGCTCATAAACATGCTGGACCGCTTTTTCACTGGCGGCGAGGATCACCCCCAGCAGGTGCAGGTCGCGGGCCAGCGCCTCGGGATGCGCGGGAAGCAGCCGGCGTCCGGCGGGATGGGTCGTTTCGAAATAGTGGAGGATCAGCGTGGAGTCCATCAGCTGTGTCCCGTCATCGAGAACCACCGTCGGCGCCTTGACCACCGGATTAATACGGGAGAATTCATCAAAGCCGCTAAAGACCGACAGCGGCAGGCTCTCGAATTCCACGCCATAGAGCGCCAGAGAAACCGCCACGCGTCTTACATAAGGTGAATCCATCATACCAATGAGTTTCATCGTCACTCCTGCCTGCGATAAAGGGGTTGCTGGCTTACCTTACTGGAAAACCCGCCCCGCGAATATCAGGGGATGCTTACCGCAAAGGTTAGAAGAACTAACAAATTGGCGCCACCGGGTAGTCCGCCTGTCTCCCCGGTGCTATAACGACTGAGAGCGAATGAGGCCCGTCCACTGTCTGATCGCGGCGGCTTTAAAACCCGCTAACCCGGTAGTAACGTTAACGTATTGACGTCCTGACAAGAGAGATGACCATGGCAGATTTTCCCCCTGTCGCCAGCCTGCGCAGCTTTGAGGCGGTGGCGCGCCTCGGCAGCGTGACGCAGGCCGCCCACGAGATGAGCGTGACCCATTCGGCGGTCAGCCAGCATATCAAACAGCTGGAAGCCCTGGTCGGCGTCACACTGTTTGTCCGCCACGGCCGCGGGGTGCGCATCACGGAAGAGGGGCGGCTCTATGCCCTGCAAATCCGCGAGGCGTTACAGCACATCGCCGACGCCACGCGGATGGTGCAGATCAAACCCCGCACGATGGAACTGACCCTGGCGACGCTCCCCTCCTTTGGCTGCCACTGGCTGCTGCCGCGGCTGGCGCGCTTTCAGGCGCGGCATCCGCAGATCGCGGTGCGCCTGCTGACCAGCCTGGCGGTGGTCAACCTGCAGCAGGAGGGTATCGATCTGGCCATTCGCATGGGGCAAGGCGACTGGGAGGGGATGGAAAGCCGACATCTGTTTGCCGATGAACAGCTGGTGGTGGCCGCGCCGCACTATCGCGGCGGCGACCTGCCGACCACCCCGCAGGCGATCGCCGCCAGCGATATCGTTTTTTCCATGGAGTCCTGGAACGCCTGGTGCAGCCAGGCGGGGCTGGAAAAGACAATCATTCCTGCGGGCCTGCGCCTGAACGACTCCAACCTGGCGCTGGAGGCGGTTCGCCTGGGAGCGGGCGTGGCGCTGGAGCGGCGCTCGCTGGTGGCGGGGGCGATAGCCCGCGGCGAGCTGGTGCAGCTCACCGCCGTCACCGTCCCCTACCCCTGGCACTACTGGCTGACCGTCTCCCCGCAGGCGGAGAACCGCCCGGAAGTCGCCCGGTTCATCGCCTGGCTGGAGGAGGAGATCGCCCTCTGGCGCCAGCAGCTCAGCGCTTAGCCTTCTGCCGACGGCGGCAGGCCCGCCCGGGCGGCGTGCTCCTGGGAGAGACGCCAGAAATCGTGCCCGGCGGGATACTGATAGAGGCGCAGGGAAAATTGCCCGGCCACCGCGGTAATGTACTCAAATATCGCCGACTGGGTATTCTCGTAGTCTTTCCACAGCGTCGAAGAGGTAAAGCAGTAAATCTCTAACGGGATGCCCGACGGCGACGGTTTCAGCGTCCTCGCCACAATATACATCTCCTTAATAATATCCGGTCGCTCGGCGAGATAGTGCATCAGGTAGTGGCGAAACAGGGTCAGGTTGGTCAGGCCGTTATCGACAAACCAGCGGTCCGCCACGCCGCCGGGATCCCGACCGTCAAGCAGCGTGGTCAGAGGCTCGCTTACCCCGCGGATGGTCAGCATCGAGGAGAGCATCTCCTGGTTGAGAAAACGCACCGAGTGCTGATCGATGGCGATACTGCGCATGATCCGCCGCGCCCCGGAGGAGAACATCGCCTGCCAGTTGGTATAGGTCTCGGTGAGGAAATTCTTGGTGGGAATACGGGAAATGGTATTGTCCCAGTTACGGATGGTAATGGTGTGCAGCGCGATATCCGTCACCTCACCGCTGAGGTTCTTGTCAGGCATTTCAATCCAGTCCCCCAGCTGGAGCACGTCGTTGGACGACAGCTGAACGTTCGCCACCAGCGACAGCAGGGTATGCTGGAAGACGATCATCAGCACCGCCGCCACCGCCCCGAGACTGGAGATAATAATGATCGGCGATTTGTTCGACATCACGGCGAGGATCATAATCGCCGCCAGGATGTGGACTAAGATTTTGCCTATCTGGATATAGCCCTTAATGGAATGATTTTTACGTTTGGTTTTTCGCAGATAAGAGCTGTTGACAATATCCAGCATCTCGTTGAAAAACACCGACATAAAAATAAAAAACAAGATCCCGCAGATGGTATTAATCGCCGTCACCAGCGATGCCGGCATCGCCGGCATAAACTGCAGAACGTAATAGACGATAATAACCGGAATGAAATTGGACAGCTTTTCGGCGATGCGTCGATCCTTCTCCAGCGGCACGTCCTGTTTATGGCTACCAAAGAAGACCTTACGCACCACTTTAATCAGCAAGAACTTGCATAAAAGGTGGGCAAATATGCCAGAGAGCAGCAGCAGAATAAGGTTAAATCCCACCGCCAGCGCCGGATTACTCTCAATAAACGTCAGTAGATGATTCACATACGCCATGCTTTATCGCCTGAATAACTATGCCATTTCGCTAACTGCTTTATCACAAGGGCATATATTGGAAAATTTTAATCAATCCGCATCATGGCATATCGCTTAGCGTAACGTCCATGCGCGCACCGCTGCTAATCATTCACGGGATTTATGTCATAGTTTGCATTAATCATTATCTACGCTCACTATAAAGAGGCTTGTTATGAGGACGGAATAAGTCCAGGAGGAAACATGTTTAAAACGCTTACCGCTATTATCGCCTTAGCCGCCTCCGCCAGCGTCATGGCGCAAGGCGACGTCACGCTGAACAGTCTGGCCCACGATACCGCCACCCGGGCGTCGTTTAACCAGATGGTCAAAGGCCATCAGCTGCCCGCCTGGGTGACCACCGGCGGCACCGGTTCGCCGGCGCAGACGGTGAAGCTGGGTAGCGAATCCTGGCAGGTGCTAAGCGCCTGCAAACCCCACGACTGCGGCCATGAGCGTATCGCGGTGATCTGGTCGGAAAAAACCAAACAGATGTCAGGCGTTTACTCGGTGGTCGATGAAAAAACCGACCAGGAGAAGCTGACCTGGCTTAACGTCAGCGACGCCCTGTCCATTGATGGCAAAACCGTGCTGTTTGCCGCCCTCAGCGGCAGCCTCGACAACCATCCGGACGCTTTTAACTACCAGTAACGGCCCGTCGCCCCCGTCAGTCTTTCCCCGACGGGGGCTCCCCTGACTAGCCATCCGGGAACATCACGCTGTTCCCCGGCGCTTCCCTGTGCAGATGGATAAAGTTCAGGTGCCGCTCGTACTGGTCGAGAATATCGGTGATCACCTGCTCTTTGCTGTAATCCATCAGGTCGTTACCCTGGCTGCCCTCCAGCAGGAAGGTCTCCAGCCGGTAATAGGTGGATTTCCCGCTGCGCGCCCGATAGGTAAAGCCCGGCACCGAGTACTGCTGCGGCCAGATCTTGTAGATAAAGTTCTGCTCGTCGCCCATGTGCACCAGCAGATCGAGGTGACCAAGGTTCTCGCCCTCTTCCGGCGGCAGGCTCTTCAGTTCCACCGCGGCGCCGCGCAGCCGCAGCTCCTGGGCAACCTCCTCCATCGCCGGGAAGCACACCGTCTCCATCATCTGTTTGGTATAGCGCGTGCCCGGGTAATTCATCAGCCGCGACAGGCGCTTCTTCCAGCTCAGCCGATCCTGCAGGCCGAGCGGGCGCGGGGCAGTGTCGCGGCTGGCGCTGACCCGGCGGTAATCTTCCACCTTCAGGGACTTATACAGTCCGGCCATCACGAAGAAAATCACAAAGCTGAACGGCAGCCCCATGATCACCGTGGTGTTCTGCAGCGCCGAGATGCCGTTGGTCATCAGCATCCCGAGGGTCAACAGACCGATAGCCACCGACCAGAAGATGCGCAGCCAGTTCGGGGAGTCGCTGTTGATGTCCTTCAGCTTCGAGGTAAAGTTT
This sequence comes from Klebsiella sp. JB_Kp042, assembly GCF_040065275.1. Classification (NCBI taxonomy): domain Bacteria; kingdom Pseudomonadati; phylum Pseudomonadota; class Gammaproteobacteria; order Enterobacterales; family Enterobacteriaceae; genus Klebsiella; species Klebsiella sp. JB_Kp042. The sequence goes on along the minus strand of NZ_JBEAJL010000019.1, from coordinate 11,443 downwards.
CCCAGCACCAGCGCGCCGGAGTCGGCAGAGGTGACGTAGAACAGCAGACCGGTAATGGTCGCCACCGACGCGCTAAAGGTAAACGCCGGATACTGCGCCAGCAGGCTGTAGAAGCCGCGCTCCGGGTGGAGCATCGCCTCCCCGGCAAAGGCCGCGTCGCCGTGGATGATCTCATACAGCGCGCTGTTGCCGAACACCGACAGCCACAGCAGGGTAAAGGTGAACGGAATAATCAGGGTGCCCATCACAAACTGGCGGATGGTGCGCCCGCGCGAAATGCGCGCCAGGAACAGGCCAACGAACGGCGACCAGGCCACCCACCACGCCCAGAAAAAGAGCGTCCAGTTGTTCATCCACTCCACCGGGCGGTCAAAGGCGAAGCTGTTCAGCGTCATGCCCATAAAGCGGTTGACGTAGTCGCCGACGTTCAGCACTAACGCATTGAGAAGGAAGGAGGTATCGCCCATGAACAGCACGAACAGGATCAGCCCCAGCGCGAGCGCGACGTTCAGCTCGGAGAGCACGCGGATGCCCTTGTCCACCCCGGAGGTGACCGAGATGGTGGCGATGATCACCGACAGCGCTATCAGGGCCGCCTTCGCCGCCAGCGAGTCAGGAATATCGAACAGCACGCTCAGACCGTAGTTGAGCTGCACCACGCCAATGCCGAGGGTGGTGGCGATGCCGAAGATGGTGCCGATCACCGCCGCGATATCGACGCTGTGGCCGATGGGGCCATTAATCTTTTTCCCGAAGATAGGATAGAGCGCCGAGCGGATGGTGAGCGGTAAATTATAACGATAGCTAAAGTATCCCAGCGCCATGCCCATCAGGGCATACATCGACCAGCCGGTGAGTCCGTAGTGGAATAGCGTCCACACCATCGCCTGGCGCGCCGCTTCGATGGTCTGCCCCGCCCCTTCCGGCGGCTGCATATATTGCGTCACCGGTTCGGCGACCGAGAAGAACATCAAGTCGATGCCGATCCCGGCGGCGAACAGCATCGCCGCCCAGCTCAGCAGGCTGAACTCGGGCTTAGACTGCTCCGGCCCGAGCTTCACCGAGCCGAAGCGCGAACAGGCAATGCAGACGACGAAGACGATATACAGCGTCGCCGCCAGCAGATAGTACCAGCCGAAGGTTTTCGACACCCAGTCCAGGGTGCGCCCAATCCACTCGGCAGAAAAATCGCGAAAAAAGATCGTCATCAGGGAAAACAACAAAATCAGTCCGGCCGAGGTATAAAAAACCACCGGATTGATTTTGTCCTTTTCTCTGTTTTGCGAAAGATCTGTCATCCAGTATCCCCACTGTTTTTGTAACTATTAAAATTCAATAACGTAACAATTAAGACACATTTTATATTGAACGTCCAATCAAAAACAGCTTTAATAGTTAACCAACGCTGATGAATGGAGTGGCAAAAATGCCCAAACTGGGGATGCAGCCAATCCGGCGCAGGCAACTGATCGACGCCACGCTGGACGCAATAAATGAAGTCGGAATGCACGACGCGACCATCGCGCAGATCGCCCGGCGGGCGGGCGTATCGACGGGGATCATCAGTCACTATTTCAAAGACAAAAATGGTCTGCTGGAAGCGACCATGCGCGACATCACCAGCCAGCTGCGCGACGCGGTGCTTAACCGTCTGCACGCCCTGCCGGACGGCAGCGCCGGAGAGCGTCTGCAGGCGATAGTCGGCGGCAACTTTGATGAGACGCAGATCAGCAGCGCGGCGATGAAGGCCTGGCTGGCCTTCTGGGCCAGCAGCATGCACCAGCCGATGCTCTACCGCCTGCAGCAGGTGAGCAGCCGCCGCCTGCTGTCAAACCTGGTGTACGAGTTCCGCCGCGAGCTGCCGCGCGAGCAGGCCCAGGAGGCCGGCTACGGGCTGGCGGCGCTGATAGACGGCCTGTGGCTGCGGGCGGCGCTCAGCGGCAAACCGCTGGATAAGACGCTGGCGCAGTCGCTGACCAGCCACTTTATTCGTCAGCATTTACCGAACCCATAACCGAGGAGGCGTTATGTCCCGAATGGCAGAACAGCAGCTTTATATTAATGGTGGTTATACATCGGCCACCAGCGGTCGCACCTTCGAGACCATCAACCCTGCCACTGGCGAGGTGCTGGCGACCGTTCAGGCTGCCGGACGCGAGGATGTCGACCGCGCCGTTGAGAGCGCGCGGCGCGGGCAAAAAATCTGGGCGGCGATGACCGCCATGGAACGCTCGCGCATCCTGCGTCGCGCCGTCGATATCCTGCGCGAGCGGAACGACGAGCTGGCAAAGCTGGAAACCCTCGACACCGGTAAAGCGTATTCCGAAACCTCAACCGTGGACATCGTCACCGGCGCCGACGTGCTGGAGTATTACGCGGGGCTGATCCCGGCGCTGGAAGGCAGTCAGATCCCCCTGCGCGAGACATCGTTCGTCTACACCCGCCGCGAACCGCTGGGTGTGGTGGCCGGGATCGGCGCGTGGAACTATCCGATCCAGATCGCCCTGTGGAAATCGGCGCCAGCGTTGGCCGCCGGCAATGCAATGATTTTCAAACCGAGCGAAGTCACCCCGCTCACCGCCCTCAGGCTGGCGGAAATTTACAGCGAAGCGGGCCTGCCGGACGGGGTGTTTAACGTCCTGCCGGGCGTGGGTGCGGAGACCGGCCAGTACCTGACTGAACATCCGGGCATCGCTAAAGTCTCCTTTACCGGCGGCGTCGCCAGCGGCAAAAAGGTGATGGCCAACTCCGCAGCCTCATCGCTGAAAGAGGTCACCATGGAGCTGGGCGGTAAATCGCCGCTGATTATTTTCGACGATGCGGATCTCGATCTCGCGGCCGACATCGCCATGATGGCCAACTTCTTCAGCTCCGGCCAGGTGTGCACCAACGGCACCCGCGTGTTCGTTCCCGCGAAGGTTAAGGCAGCGTTTGAGCAGAAAATCGTTGAGCGCGTGGGCCGCATCCGCGCGGGCGATCTGTTCGATGAAACCACCAACTTTGGCCCGCTGGTCAGTTTCCCGCACCGTGACAATGTGCTGCGCTACATCGCCAAAGGCAAAGCAGAAGGCGCGCGTCTGCTGTGCGGCGGCGACGTGCTGAAGGGCGAAGGCTTTGACAACGGCGCATGGGTGGCCCCGACGGTGTTTACCGACTGCACCGATGAGATGACCATCGTGCGCGAGGAGATCTTCGGCCCGGTGATGTCCATCCTCAGCTACGCGTCCGAAGAAGAAGCGATCCGCCGCGCCAACGATACCGACTACGGTCTGGCGGCGGGTATCGTCACTGCCGACCTGAACCGCGCCCACGGCGCCATTCATCAGCTGGAAGCCGGCATCTGCTGGATCAACAGCTGGGGGGAATCCCCGGCGGAGATGCCGGTCGGCGGCTATAAGCACTCCGGTATTGGCCGCGAGAACGGCGTGATGACCCTGCAGAGTTACACCCAGGTGAAGTCCATCCAGGTTGAGATGGGTAAATTCCAGTCCATATTTTAACCGGGAGGTTTTTTTGCAATTTGACTACATCATTATTGGCGCCGGCTCCGCCGGCAACGTTCTGGCGACACGACTGACTGAAGATCCAAACACCACCGTCCTGCTGCTGGAGGCCGGCGGCCCGGACTACCGGTTCGATTTTCGCACCCAGATGCCCGCCGCGCTGGCTTACCCGCTGCAGGGCAAACGCTACAACTGGGCCTACGAGACCGAACCGGAGCCCTATATGAACCACCGCCGCATGGAGTGCGGGCGCGGCAAAGGGCTCGGCGGCTCCTCGCTGATTAACGGCATGTGCTACATTCGCGGCAACGCTCTGGACCTCGATAACTGGGCCGCCGCCCCGGGACTGGAACACTGGAGCTATCTCGACTGCCTGCCCTACTACCGGAAAGCGGAAACCCGCGATATTGGGCCCAACGACTATCACGGCGGCGATGGCCCGGTGAGCGTCACCACGCCGAAGCCGGGCAATAATCCGCTCTTCGAGGCGATGGTTGAAGCCGGGGTGCAGGCGGGGTATCCGCGCACCGACGATCTCAACGGCTACCAACAGGAAGGCTTTGGTCCGATGGACCGCACCGTGACGCCGCAGGGCCGTCGCGCCAGCACCGCCCGCGGCTATCTCGACCAGGCGCGCGGTCGCCCCAACCTGACCATCCGCACCCATGCGCTGACCGATCACATTATTTTTTCCGGCAAGCGCGCGGTGGGCGTCGAGTGGCTGGAGGGGGAAAGCACTATCCCGTCAAAAGCGACGGTCAACAAAGAGGTGCTGCTGTGCGCCGGGGCGATTGCCTCGCCGCAGATCCTGCAGCGCTCCGGCGTCGGCAACCCCGAGCTGCTCAGGCAGTTCGATATCCCGGTGGTCCACGATCTCCCCGGCGTGGGTGAGAATCTGCAGGACCATCTGGAGATGTACCTGCAGTACGAGTGCAAAGAGCCGGTGTCGCTCTACCCGGCGCTGCAGTGGTGGAACCAGCCGAAGATCGGCGCCGAGTGGCTGTTCGGCGGCACCGGGATCGGCGCCAGCAACCAGTTCGAAGCGGGCGGTTTTATCCGCAGCCGCGCAGAGTTCGCCTGGCCGAACATTCAGTACCATTTCCTGCCGGTGGCGATTAACTACAATGGCTCCAACGCGGTGAAAGAGCACGGCTTCCAGTGCCACGTCGGTTCGATGCGCTCCCCCAGCCGCGGCCACGTGCGTCTGAAGTCGCGCGACCCGCACGCCCACCCGGCGATCCTGTTTAACTATATGTCCCATGAGCAGGACTGGCAGGAGTTCCGCGACGCCATTCGCATCACCCGGGAGATCATGAACCAGCCGGCGCTGGATAAGTATCGCGGCCGCGAAATCAGCCCGGGTATTGACTGCCAGAGCGATGCCGAGCTGGATGAGTTTGTGCGCAACCACGCCGAGACCGCGTTCCACCCGTGCGGGACCTGTAAGATGGGTTACGACGAGATGGCTGTGGTCGACGGCGAAGGCCGGGTCCACGGTCTGGAAGGCGTGCGGGTGGTCGATGCGTCAATTATGCCGCAGATCATCACCGGCAACCTGAACGCCACCACCATTATGATCGGCGAGAAGATGGCTGACGCCATTCGCGGCCGCCAGCCGCTGCCGCGCAGCACGGCGGCGTATTATGTCGCTGGCGACGCGCCGGTTCGCCGCTAATCGTTTAGGCCGGACGGCGGCTATGCCTTGCCCGGCCAGCGGTTAATGTAGCCACTTACGCCACCGGTATCGGCGGCGTCAAAATCTCAGAGGCGTTCCCGGAAGGTCGGGACAGCCTCTGATGTTAGCGAAACGCCTCCAGGCGTTTGATCTGCTGCCCGTCGGCAGTAAAGTTCTCCACCGCCAGCCATGCCCGCAGCGCTGCATCGCGCGCAGGCCACTCGCCATCGATGATGGACAGCATATCGCTGTCGCGCGTCCGCCCTTTGCGCACCAGCCTCTGCCGCAGGCGCCCTTCCCAGCTAAAGCCCAACCGCTCGGCGGCCCGGCGCGAGGCGACATTCATCGAATCGCATTTCCACTCCAGCCGACGGTAGCCGTGGTCAAAGCCGTTCTTCAGCAACAGCCAGACCGCTTCGGTACCCAGCGGGGTGTTTTTCATCCGTCGCGACCAGGTGACATGGCCGATCTCAACCGTGCCCATTTCCCGTTCGATCGCCATATAGCTGACGATACCCACCGCCTGCTCGCTACGCAGGTCAATCACCGCGTAGGGCACCAGAGCATCATCATTCACCTTGCCCGCGATCCAGTGGGCGGTCGCCGCCACGCTCTCCGGCCGCGTAGACGCCAGCCACGTCCAGTCGCTGTTGTCGCCTAGCGCATAGGCGGCAAACAGATCCGCCGCATGACGGTCAACGTCCAGCGGCTCCAGTCGACAAAAACGGCCATTTAACGCCGTTCGCCGCAGGACTCGCGCCCCCTGCCAGCCAGGGACAAGATCGTTCACCTGCTGGCCAAACTCATTGATTTCCGGCACACCCACCTCCTCGCAATAGACAATGCGTTATAGCAAGAAGCCAGCAGCCGAGAAAGGCGCTTCTGCACGCCTGGCAATAACCTGTCGTTCTTGATTATGCGTTTTTAGCATAAGGATATCCTTATTTTGACTTTACGCCTTTTGGCAAGCGGCCTAACGTAGCGAAGCATAAAAAATTAAAATAACCATTTTTCAGGGATTGCATATGACCAAGAAACTGTTGCCTTTACTGGTACTGACGGCGCTCTCCGCCGCCGCGCATGCCGCCACGCCGCCCAACACGCTGGTGGTCGCCCAGGGTCTCGACGATATCGTCAGCCTCGACCCGGCGGAAGCGAACGAACTCTCCAGCATTCAGACGGTGCCCAGCCTCTACCAGCGTCTGGTACAGCCGGACCGCAACAACCCTGAAAAAATCGTACCGATCCTCGCCGAAAGCTGGCAGGCCGACCCGGCGGCGAAAACCCTGACCATCAAACTGAAGCCGGATGCCAAATTCGCCTCCGGTAATCCGCTGCGCCCGGAAGATGTGATTTTCTCTTACACCCGCGCGGTGACGCTGAATAAATCGCCGGCGTTTATTCTCAACGTGCTCGGCTGGCAGCCGGACAACATCGCCAGCCAGCTGAAAAAGGTTGACGACCATACCCTGACGCTGCACTGGACAGCCGACGTCAGCCCGGCGGTGGCGCTGAATATACTCTCCACCCCCATCGCCTCCATCGTTGATGAAAAACAGGTGGCGCCGAACGCGAAAAATAACGACTTCGGCAACGACTGGCTGAAGATGCACTCGGCGGGCAGCGGCGCCTATAAAATGCGCGTCTACCAGCCGCATCAGGCCATCGTGCTGGAAGCCAACGCCAGCTCCCCCACCGGCGCGCCGAAGATCAAGAGCATCATTATTAAAAACGTCCCCGCCCCGGCTTCCCGCCGCCTGCTGATCCAGCAAGGGGATGCCGACGTGGCGCGCGATCTCGGCGCTGACCAGATTGCCGCCCTGCAGGATAAACCCGGCGTGAAGGTGCTGAGCATCCCGTCCGCCGAGCAGAACTATCTGGTGTTTAATACCGCCAACAGCGCCAACCCGCTGCTGAATAATCCGGCCTTCTGGGAGGCGGCGCGCTGGCTGGTCGATTATGAGGGCATCACCAAAAATCTGCTGAAAGGCCAGTACTTTATTCACCAAAGCTTCCTGCCGGCCGGCCTGCCGGGGGCGCTGGAGACCAATCCATTCGCCTTCGACCCGCAAAAAGCTAAGGCTATCCTTGATAAAGCGGGCATTAAGGATGCGCACTTCACCCTCGACGTGGAGAACAAACCGCCGTTTATCACCATCGCCCAGTCGCTGCAGGCCAGCTTCGCCCAGGGCGGGGTGAAGGTGGATCTCCTGCCGGCCGCCGGCAGCCAGGTCTATGCCCGGGTGCGCGCGAAGCAGCATCAGGCGGCGATCCGCCTGTGGATCCCCGACTACTTTGATGCCCACTCTAACGCCAGCGCCTTCGCGTGGAACGATGGTAAATCCAGCACCGTGGCCGGGCTCAACGGCTGGCAGATCCCTGAGCTGAATAAAGCCACCCTCGCCGCGGTGGCGGAGCCGGACCCGGCGAAACGCCTCGACCTGTACAAAACGATGCAGGAAACCCTGCTGCAGCATTCGCCATACGTCTTTATTGACCAGGGGAAAACCCAGATCGTGGTGCGCGATAACGTGAAGGGCTATCAGCAGGGGCTGAACGCCGACATGGTCTGGTACGATAACGTGACCAAGTAAGCGGGTTATGTTACCGGGCACGGCGGTCTCGCCCTGCCCGGATGACCGTTTCTCCACCCGGACCCGGTGGACGTCGCGCCACCGGGAACCATGTTGATATACCAGGAATTTCCATTTTCCATGCCATCGTTTTCCACTCATCTTACCCGCCTGCTGCAGGGGCTGTTGACCCTGCTGCTGACGCTGTTCGGGCTGCTGCTGGTCACCTTTTCGCTCTCCGCGCTGTCGCCGGTCGACCGCGTACTGCAGATCGTCGGCGACCATGCCAGCCAGTCGACCTATGATCAGGTTCGCCATCAGTTGGGTCTCGACCAGCCGCTGCCGGTGCAGTTCTGGCACTACCTGGTCAACCTGGCCCATGGCGATCTCGGTATCGCCAGCGCCACCGGCCAGCCGGTGCTCCACGATCTGCTGGCGGTCTTCCCGGCGACCCTTGAGCTGGCGACCCTGGCGCTGATCGTCGGCGCGGTACTGGGCATCGTCGCCGGGGTGCTGTGCGCCCGTTACGCCGGTTCGCCGTGGGATCTGGCGGTGCGCACCTTTACCCTGTTGGGCAACTCGGTGCCGATATTCTGGCTCGGCCTGCTGATGCTGGCCCTGTTCTACGCCCGGCTGCAGTGGGCGCCGGGCCCGGGTCGTCTCGACGATATTTATCAGTACACCGTCGAGCCGCGCAGCGGTTTTGCGCTGATCGACACCTGGCTCTCCGGCGATACAGCGGCTTTCAAAAATGCTATCGGCCATCTGCTGCTGCCGGGGCTGGTGCTGGCCTATTACTCGCTGGCGAGCATCACCCGTCTGACCCGCTCCGCCTGTCTCAGTGAAATGAACAAAGAGTACATTCTGCTGGCGCGGGCCAAAGGGGCCGGTGAGATGACGATTCTGCTGCGTCACGTTCTGCCCAATATCCGCGGCACCCTGCTGACGGTGACCGCCCTCGCCTGGACCTCAATGCTCGAAGGGGCGGTGCTCACCGAAACCGTCTTCTCATGGCCGGGGATCGGCCGCTACCTCACCACCGCGCTGTTCGCCGGAGATACCACGGCGATCATGGGCGGCACGCTGCTGATCGGCGTGAGTTTTGTGCTGATCAATAACCTGACCGACCTGCTGGTGCGGTTAACCGACCCGAGGGTGCGCTGATGCCGACTTATCTGTTTTTACGCCGTCTGCGCCGCTCACCCGCCGCCTTCAGCGGCCTGACCCTGGTGATCCTGCTGGTGCTGACCGCGCTGTTCGCCCCGTGGCTGGCGCCGCACGATCCCAACTGGCAGGATGCCGCCGCCCGTCTGCAGGGCCCGGGCGCGGGGCACTGGCTCGGCACCGACAGCTACGGCCGCGATCTGCTGTCGCGCCTGCTCTACGGCGCCCGTCCGGCGCTGGGTCTGGTCGCGCTGGTGACCGCCATTACCCTGCCCGTCGGTCTGCTGGTGGGTATTCTCTCCGGCTACTATGGCGGGTGGCTGGAGCGGATACTGATGCGCTTTACCGACGTGGTGATGTCGATGCCGCGGCTGATCCTCGCCTTCGCGTTCGTGGCGATGCTCGGCCCGGGGCTGGTCAACGGCGCGCTGGCGTTAGCCCTGACTACCTGGCCGGCCTACGCCCGTCAGGCGCGCAGCGAAATTCAGCGCCTGCGCCATAGCGACTATCTCGCCGCGGCGGAGATGCTGGGCATCCGCGGCTGGCGGCTGCTGGTCGGCCATATTCTGCCGCTGTGTCTGCCGTCGGCGATTGTCCGGCTGGCGCTCGATCTGGCGGGCATTATCCTCGCCGCCGCCGGGCTCGGCTTTCTCGGCCTGGGCGCCCGCCCGCCGATGGCGGAGTGGGGAGCGATGATTGCCGACGGGATGCAGGTGATTTTCGATCAGTGGTGGATCGCCGCCATCCCCGGCGCGGCGATCCTGCTCGCCAGCCTGGCGTTTAACCTGCTGGGCGATGGCCTGCGCGATATTCTGGAGCCGCAACATGACTGACATCCGACTGACCGTCCAGGGACTCGCCGTCGACTACCCCACCGCCCGGGTGGTGGACAACGTCAGCTTCACCCTCGGCAACGAGCGGCTGGCGCTGGTGGGGGAATCCGGCTCCGGCAAATCGATGACCGCCCGGGCGCTGATGGGCCTGGTGCGCAAGCCCGGGGTGGTGAGTGCCGAACGGCTGGAGGTGCTGGGGCGCGATGTGCTGACCCTCAGCGCCCGCGGCTGGCGCGAACTGCGCGGCAACGATATCGCCATGGTGCTGCAGGATCCGCGCTATGCGCTGAATCCGGTGCAGTCCATTCAGACGCAGCTGGAGGAGGCGTTAACCCTGCATCAGCGTCTCCGCCGCCGCGCTCGCGCCGAGGCGGTCAAAGACGCCATCGCCGCCGTCGGTCTGGATCTCCCGGTCCTCAGCCGCTATCCCGGCGAGCTCTCCGGCGGGATGGGGCAGCGGGTGATGATCGCCCTCGCGCTGCTCAATAACCCGAGGGTGCTGATAGCCGACGAGCCGACCTCGGCCCTTGACGCCCGCCTGCGCAACCAGATCCTCGAGCTGCTGGTGGAGCAGTGCGCGCAGCGGCAGATGGCCATGTTACTGATCAGCCACGATCTACCGCTGGTGGCCGCGCATTGCGATCGCGTGCTGGTGATGTACCAGGGGAGACAGGTCGATGAGATGCCGGCGCGGGCGCTGCCGACCGCGACGCACCCTTATACCCGCACCCTGTGGACCTGCCGGCCAAATGCGCAAACCTACGGTCAGATGCTGCCGACCCTCGACAGAACCCAGGACTTTACGGAGACGACCCATGGCGATCGTTAATCTTAAGGATCTACAGGTAACATTCGGCGCGAAGACGGCGGTTTCCGCCGCCAGTTTCCGTGTCGACGCCGGGGAAACCTTCAGCCTGATCGGCGCCTCGGGCTGCGGCAAATCGACGATTTTGCGCGTGCTCGCCGGATTACAGCGCGAATGGCGCGGCAGCATGGCGCTGCTGGGCCAGGCCATCGCGCCGGGCGCCCGCTTTCAGGGCGAGCTGCGACGCAATGTGCAGATGGTGTTTCAGGATCCGTATGCTTCGCTGCATCCCAACCACACCCTGTGGCGCACCCTGGCGGAGCCGCTGCAGATCCACGGCATCCGCGACGTTGCCCCGCGGGTGACCACCGCCCTTGAGCAGGTGGGTCTGGCCGCCGACGCCGCACGCCGCTATCCGCACCAGCTCTCCGGCGGTCAACGGCAGCGCGTGGCCATTGCCCGTGCCCTGCTGCTGCGTCCGCAGATCCTGCTGCTGGATGAGCCGACCTCGGCGCTGGACATGTCGGTGCAGGCGGAAATCCTCAATTTGCTTAATCGCCTGAAACAGGAGCACGGCATGACCTATCTGCTGGTCAGCCACGATGCCGATGTCATCGCCCATATGTCCGATCGGGCGGCGTTTATGGCGGAGGGTGTGATCCAGCGCTTTTTCGATCGCGAAGCGCTGCTCAACGGGGAACACCGGATGAAGTGAGGTCAGCGGAGTAGCCGTCGTTTTGTCGGTGGCGCTTCGCTTACCCGACCTGGGTGCCGTGCGCTCGTCGTTAATTTATTCACCAGCCTTGCTGAAACTGCCGGTGCTGACGGCCTCAACATCGCTGAGACGTTCCCGGAAGGCCGGGGCAGCCCGCATGGATGCGGGCTGAGGG
>NZ_JBEAJL010000018.1:0-50262 GCF_040065275.1 Klebsiella sp. JB_Kp042 | reverse complement strand
TGCGTGATCTGATCCTTCAACTCAGCAAAAGTTCGATTTATTCAACAAAGCCATTGAAGCGTTACCGTGGTCAATATAATCGGTGCCGCTAAATGTCGACGCGCCTGCTTTGGAGTTCATGTAAAAGCCAAAAGAAATACCCACCCCAGGCACATTGGTTTGATAAACGCGCCGCGCGCCGTACGTCGCGACATAGGGTAAAATAGCGCTTTTCATTCCTGAGCTAGACCCTTCATTGCCGGTTGTGACGCAGGTATAAGCATGTGCTAAAGAGCCATATATCTCATTGCTTATCGCCTGGCCAACGGGAACATCGCGCTGAACGATAATATTGCCATAATCCACGGTATAGGGAGAGCCGATGTAAGTATAATCACAACAGAAGCCACTCAATGGAAACAACACAGCCAGCATTAATAATGCAGATCGGAAAAGTCGCATACCTATGCACCTGATATAAAAATTCATTTCAACGTTATCGGCAAACAGCATTATCGATAATCACATCGTTATTCAGCTTCGTCGTGTTTATCGAATAATGAACCCTGCAGGTGTTTGCGGATTGATTTCCCCATTTCACGGTCAGGTTTACCTCGGGATCGAGACCCGTCAAATAGACCTGTCCGCTATCACCCACGATAAAACTGTTATGATCTGTTCCATCAACGCTGGCCATTGCGCCAAACGGCACTACCTGGCCGTTTCGCTGGCTCAAGGTCATCAACATGCGAACGCCTACGCTTGCCCGATAGTTCGCCCTGACAATCGCGCCACGCGTAGGAACCACGGTTTTAACCGTTTGCTCTAACTCAACGTTAGCCGGTAATGTATCGGTGATTAATGACACATCATTTTTGCGATAAGGCATTAAGTTAGAGGCAACCGTATATCCGCGATAATCGGTTGTCGCTCCGGTCATATTCTGGATGCCTACGCCGGCAGCCCCGGGGGCGGCAATCAGCACGTTGGTTTCACCCAGGGGCTGAGAAAACGTCAGGCCATTGGCATGCGCAACCACACCTCCCTGAATCCCATAATTCAGACGATCGGTATTTTTGTCATAGCTGTACCCGGCTGTGATTTCGCCATAGGTGCCGCGATAATCACCATTCATATTGCCGGTGTAGGCCGCATCGTGAGTGCCGAAACCCTGTTGAATATTCCAGTTGAGCGCATTATTCGGTAAAGCAACGCCATTTAACCCAGCGCTGTGTGTCGTACCGTTATTCTTGCTGGTATTCATGCCATAGTTTGCCCATGTCTGCGGCAACAGTTTTTCCAGGGGAATGCTGATATTCAGCGCCAGCATCTGGTTTTTATCGTCGCTCTGGGGTGAGCTGTACGATCCCGCGCTCCCATTCTTACTCAGCGTCCAGGTCAGGCCATAACTGATACTGTGCCAGTAGTTGTTATACCCAACGCTCCATGATTCCATCGCCTTACCCGAATTCCAGTAATCTTCACGCGCGGCGTTCAGCATCAACGATCCCAGATGGTCTCCCAACCCCTGGCTCAACGTCAGCTCAGCACGGTTGCGGCGTCGGTCCTGAAGCGCCTGACTGTCACCGTAAGAATCCAGGACCTCTTGCATGCCATGGTAGCCGCTGGTCGAATAGCGGTAGCCGGCAATCGCGAAGTTGGTGCCCGTTGCGGCAAAATTTTTACTGTATCAAGCCCGCCATGATTGCCCCCTGGATTTTGGCATATTTTGCGGCGTGGACCAGCCCTGGGTGATATCGCTGGAGATTGCGCCAAAGTCACCCATGTTTTTACCGACGCCCGCGGCGAGGGACTGGTACTTACTCGACTCCTGTAATCCGCCGTAAAACGTAAAGCCATAGGGCAAGCCGAGAATAACGCTCATCTGAGCAAAGGGCGTTTTGTCCACGCTGCCGTTGTAAGAACGATATTGGCCGCCCGTTAACGCATATTTTATTCGGCCTTCACGCTGTAATACGGGAAGGGAGGCAAATGGCACGCTAAAGTGCTGCTCACTGCCATCAGCCTCTTTAATAGTGACATCAAGATCGCCGGCGCCGCCGGTAGGATACATGTCCGTGATTTCAAAAGCCCCCGGCGCCACAAAGCTCTGGTATATCTGATAGCCATTCTGGCGAATTATCACCTGGGCATTGGTCCGGGCGATACCACGCACCACTGGGGCATAGCCCTTGAGGGAGTCGGGCAGCATGTCATCATCGGAGGCAAGTTGTCCTCCCCGGAAAGGCATGCTGTCGAAGACATCTGCCGGGGCAGAGCTATCACCCAGCGTGAGCTGCGACTGTAACGGGATTATCGTACGCTGAGCATAGGTATAAACCGTCTTCCAGGCATCGTGACCTTGTGAATCGCGCGACCAGGTGGTGTAATTTCTTAACCGCCAGGGGCCAATATTCACGCCAGGACGCAGGTTGGCATACTGATTATCGCTGGTGCTGCTGTTGCTATTTTTGGCCCAGTTATTGGCCCCACTCAGACTGTAGTTGAGCAGGGCGGCGTTAATCCCTTGATCCCAGCGATCCGGCGACACCGCTCCGCGCGCTTGCGCTGATAGTGCCGCTTGCGGAATGCTCAATACCAGACGCTGCATGGCAAACTGGAAATCCGTACTGGCCTGAGGGATCGCGGACAGGTTCGCACAGGATGTTTCGCCTTTTAACGCGGGAAAAAGTCCAGTCTTCACTCCCCAGCTTTCTAATTGCTCAATGGATAAACAGGGGACTAATTTGTCATCACCGCCAGGCTCTTTCAGCAACACAAACCTGATATCGCGGGTATCAACTAACCGATCGTCCAGGACGATATCAACATGATAATCCCCGGGAGCTTGCGCGCCCGATTCAAAACCAGAAAGATCGACTTTTTCTGTCCCCGGATTATCCAGTTCAACCAGTTCTGGATTAAAAAAATCGCGACTATAGCTATTTTGCGTATTACCGAAGAGCGCGATGGTTATCAATAATGCCAACCGTGGAGAACGTGCTTTTATATAATCCATTGCCATCATCATAAATCCCACTCAGTGTCTTTTCGCCGGTCTACAGACTGGCTTTGTGTTCTGCCCCGGGACTGCCATAATCATTGATAATTTTGAATGTCACTGCCCCGCCCGTTACGCCGGAGGGTAAATCGAACGTCGCTGTACTACCGGGTAATACATAACTGACATCGGGTAATTTTTTACCTGATAGTGAAATTTCGTTAAAATTCATGACATGCCGAGTCGGATTGTTTACCTGTATCTTATTACCGACGCGTTGCCAGCGTAATTTATCGACCTGCTCTTCAGGGGATGTGCCTTTCATTGCCGCCGGACGATAGATGAGCTTGATTCTGGTTTTAATGGCAATTTGCAACGTATTGTCAACTTTAGCTGCAGAGGGTATGGCTTTTATATTAAGCCAAAATAAGCTCTCTTTATCCTGAGGTAATGCTCCGGTGGCAACAATGCGCTCGACGTTTTGTTGGCCATTATTCAGTCGATATAACGGCGGCGTAATGATGAAAGGCGTCTTTTCGGCACCGCCATCCGGCGTTTCGATCCAGGACTGGATCAGGTAGGGGGTTTTATCAGGATTATTTATGCCAATTGAGGCTTCTTTTTTATTACCATCAAAAATGACCCGCGTACCACCAATAACGACACCGGCCTGAGCAGCGGATAAGCCAATACTCAATATCGTGGTGGTAAGCAAGATACTGCGAAGAACATTCATTTTAGACCTCTGAAACATGGGGCCGTATCGACCCCATCAGCTTTTCTGGACAGAAAATCAGTTATATACAATGGAGAAGTTAGCAACAGAGTTGGCCGTACCCGGCGTTACTGATGCCGTGGTGGAGATATATTGCGCGTAGAATTTCAGCGTATTGTCCTGGGTGCTGCTAAGGGTGTAGTTATAGCTGTTCTCACCGTGTAAAGGCAGGTCGACTTTATCGGCGGTCATCAGGTTAATCGCCACCCCTGACGCCGCACTGGAGGTTGAGGTATCAATAGCCAGCAGGTTAGGGTTGGTCAGATCGGGGGTGCCATCAAAGCGTACTTTTGTCGAAGTCACTGTGGTTGGGCAGTTTTTAAGCACGATATTAAAATCCTTTGCAGCCGCTTTTGCGCCACTGTTCGGAAATTCAGTTTTATAAAAGTTACCGAGATTGACCTGCTGGTTTTGCGATGCCACATCGACTTCACAGGCAGTATCAAGAATATTGCCGACGAAATTCACGGTGCCAGCGGCAGCAAAAGCGTGAGACATAGACAGCGCTGCAGTTGCGGTCAAGGCAACTAAAACAAGACTCTTTTTCATTACGTTGTTTCCTTATTAACTTGGTTTGCCACTTATATTCAGGCAATAGGGTGCCGATGAGCGTTACACTCTTTTTGTACCAGCGCCTTATTTTTTACTGTGCAGCATGGCAGCCATAATTAATTACGGTAAGATCATGAACTGTTCTGCTGGCTGGCTAAAATTTATCTAATCACTTTCTTAAACTCAAATGATTTGTGGGTCTATAAGTAGACTCTCACTTAACGAATAAGTAACATTCCTTTTTTTATTGTATTTATTAAGGCCCGGTCTATTTTTAGACTCAAAGGTCATGAGGCACAAAATCAATTACTTAGAGTACATCTTTAGCACGGTCTACTTTTGGACCCTAAACCAATATTTCGCGGTTTCTTCATTTTTAAGATAATTCGTCGGGTCGATCAATAAAGCGATCACCGTAGAGGAATTGAGGCAGCATATGAACACGCGCTTAACCACCCCGGAAAACCAGGACAAATCAATTGCCCTGGAATTAAAACCATTTCGGCACATCGAGACTCTGATAAATCATGTGTTGCCAGCAGCAGAAAGAGTAGTGATCGGCAGAGGTGAGGTCGTGCATTATTATAAAGATGATATCCGGCAATGTTTTTTACTATTGCAAGGTAGCGTAGCGCTGCACCGTCGCGGCGATGGCATTGTTTTAAATTCTGAATCATCACCCTTTATTCTGGGCGTCAGTAGTCAGTTTTCCTCAGAGCATCTCTATGTGAGAGCGCTGGAGACGTCAGAGATCGCCCGGGTGTCACTGGATTGTTTTAATCACATCGTGGCGCAACTGGATCTATGGGAGCATTTTTCGAAACTCCTGATTTACACGGCCTCCCGGGTGTATGAGCATTGCGCACAAATCTCGCAGATGTCGGCTTATGACATCATCCGCTTTCAGCTTGTTGAACTGATGCAAGAGCCGGATGCGATACGGCAACAAATTACGGCTGCAGCCTATATTAAGAGCCGAACCTATCTTTCACGGAGCGGGATTATGCGAATTCTGGCAGAGCTGCGAACCGGGAACTACATCACCATGGAACGGGGTATACTTCTTGATATCAACCATTTGCCTCGAAAATACTGACGATGAGGATACCTGCATCAGGAAGACAAGCTATAATCAGACAGGTCAATCTAAAGGTTATCGGTTATGTCCTCTTCAGCAAAACCTCACAGAGGTTCACCCTATGCGCAAGATTTGATGACGCATTTACAGCCGTATTGCACGCCACGTAAAACTGAAAGGGGGGAGCAACTGGATTTCAAGGTGAATGGCCAGGGGATGTGTTACCTCATCCTTGAGGGAACCGTAGCGGTTTATCGCCGAAACGATAATATGATGCTGTCCACTGCGCGCAGTCCCGCCGTGTTTGGTCTTGCCAATCTGACGGATATTTACTTCGATGATTACATTAAAACTATCAACTCCTGCGTGATTGGCGAGATCTCCACCGCTCGTGTTCATGACATTATTAAAGAAAAGTCGTTATGGGGGCTGCTCTCAAAGCAACTGATGTTTGTGTATGGCCGACTTTACAACAATGTGATGCCGCAGGGCGCACCGACGGCGTACGAGATGATCCGCCAGCAGTTGCTCAATTTAATCGAAGAAGATGAGAGTTATCGCGCCGCAGTCACAGCGGAACTCTACATCCGTGAGAAAACCCATCTTTCTCGCAGCGGCGTCATGCGCATTCTTGCAGATTTAAAAACGGGTGGTTTTATCGAAATGGAAGAGGGAAGACTCATTAAAATCCATAAGCTTCCCGCCGGGTACTAAATTCAGACACCGTCAGACAAAAAAACGCCCCTCATCTCCATTTAGCGACCACACCAGGGTCAATGATCATTTTTAATGCCCAGGGCAGGGCGCGCCATGTTCTACCCAGTGGTGCGCCGATCGGGCGGGATCGTCCGCTTAGCCAGTTTCTTTTGCAAAATGATGATAATAATTGGGGATCCTGATGCGGAAATTGCACATAGCGCCAGCAACCTGTCCATATTCTGGAGCGCCATGCGATGGTCAGGTAACAGAAAAGCGGACAGGAAAAATGCGGCAGTCGTCATCAGATACATCATGGACGTCTGTAATGAAGAGAATCCCGCTCGTTGGTTGTTATCAGGAAACTGAATCGTAACCGCCGAAGATGAAACCAGACGACTGTAAGCTGCCCCGAGAAATAACGTCATAAACAGCGCCGGATGCGGATAGCCCAGGAAGGGTATCAGCAAGCTCAGAATAAAAACGAGGGTTGACCCGGTCGCCAAACTCAATGCAGAAAAACGAGAGGTTAATGCCCCTGTCATTCTTGTAGACAGATACCCCGCCAGTCCCCCGCCGAAGAACAGCCAGGGCAGCAGGCCTTCAGAAGCCCCCAACAGCTGCGTCATTAACGGCGCCAGAACAGGAATGATCAGCATTGGACTAAACTGTACCAGCGCATTACCGGAAGCAAACAGTAAAGTATCAACATCGAGGGGCAGCGCGTGAGGCGTGTCGAAAGTGACTGGGTCCTGAGGGATGACAGTGACGATCAATGGCAATGCCAAAAAACAGAGCGTGCTGATTAACCACAACGCGACATGCCAACCGTAATGAGTACACAAAAATAATATAGCGGGCATCCCCACAACGCTTACCAGCGAAAATGACGCAATCACCGTCGCCAACATTTTTCCGCGCAAGTCAGCCGGCGTGTGGTTTATCAAAATACCGATCCCCACCCCCATTGTCGTCCCTCCAACCAGCCCTGCGAAGAATCGCAAGGTAAGAAGAAGAGGAAAACTGGTTATGAATGTTGTCAACAGTGTCGCTATGGCTAGCAGCACCATATTAGCGATAAGAAAACGCTTCTTATTGCAACGGTCAACCCAGTAAAAGGCGATAATTCCCGACAGGACGGCTCCAGAGGTGTACATACCGGATACATAGCCTGAGAAGGAGACGGGAACAGCGAAATCCGCGGCCATAAATGTAAAAACAGGACTGAACATCATATATTCCAGCGCATTAGTAAACTGCACAAAAGCGATGACCAGCGCTATCCGTATCAGCGCCTTTTGATTAAATGTTGTGGTGACCCGTGGCATAGCAAGCGACCTGATGATGAAAGATAACCTAGCTTAACTGCTATCAAACTTATCGATTAGATGGTAAAAATGGCACTCATTATTATCATATGTGGGATAGTTGATGCGGCCAGTTCTTGATTTTAATGCGCTGAAAGTCTTCATCGCTGTAGTTGAAAGAGACAGTTTTGTGAGGGCTTCGAAAGCCCTTGAAATGCCGGCATCAAATGTGAGCCGTTGCATTGCTCAGCTAGAAGACAAACTGAATCTTCAGCTTATTGAACGCAGTACCCGACATATGAAACTCACTCAGGCGGGGCATCTACTCTATACCCGGGCGAAGCCATTACTGGAAGCGCTTGAGCAAACTGAAACCGAATTAACGTTGCGGCAAATGCAATTCAAGGGGCCATTACGTATCTGTATTCCTAATGAAATCGGTCCTGCATTGCTGGGGGCTATTGTTGCCGATTTCGCCTGTCAGCATCCGGACCTGGAGATAAGTTGCGTCACCAATTTGTCTGGTTATGAATCCCTGCGCGATGATCTGGATCTCGCTGTCATTGTGAGTCGTGGTCAGATGGATGACAGTGACTACATAGCCCGTCATCTGGTGACCATCCCTTGCACCATCGTTGCGGCCCCCTCCGTTATCCAGCGTTATGGCACGCCTTCTCGTATACAGCAATTTGAAGAATTGCCCTGTATTACAACGGTAAATGCGCTTAAAGGCGCTCCCTGGCAGTTTGTGAATAAAAAGGGCGGATTCGAGACGATTAAAGTGAACGGTCGTTATCGGGTCAACAGCGGGGAGATGGCAGGGCGAGCGGCCATCTCAGGCGTCGGTTATGCCATCCTGTCGAAACAAGCCTGCCAGCCCTATATTGACGATGGCCGGTTAATCGAAATTGAATTTGAACAATCGGCGGCCCCCTTGCAATTGTTCGCCCTGTATTCCGATCGGCGTTATTTGCCGGCAAAAACAAGAGCGCTTATTGATTTCATGCATCAGAGATTGAGTCATGAATAAGAGGCCATCATCAGCGCACCTGGATGCGCTGTCCCGTTCAGCCGGCGCTCTTGCCGCTCATCACCTCGACTCAAGCACCATTGAATCATTCCTCGCTGATCGCCAAAAAGCGTCTGTTAGGCATGCTGTCAGCTTATCTTTTTAGCCATTGCCCTGGCGATGGCCGGGGCGCTTTCTACGGACAAGCTCAGGCCTTCAAGTCCAGAACGACATGGCTGAATGTTTGATAGGTTTTTTCATCTGGCGCAGGCGGAATTTTGGCGACTTTCAGCGCGGACATCACCTGCGCGCAGAATGGCCGATCGCCGTTCTCGACCGCCGGATCCTGCACCGTCCCGTCACGCTGCAGGGTAAAGCGCACCGAGCATTTTTGCCCTTGCCAGGAGTCCGGCTGGTCTATGTTAGCGAAGATAGCCGCCTGGATCCGCGCCAGATAGCGTGAGGCATTGGCCTGCGGTGACGTGTCTGCACCCGTTTGATAATCGCGAAGTATCTTATCCACTTCTGCCGATATTTGAGCGTCTTCGGCGCTGTCCGGCGCAGAAGCATGACCCGAACAGGCGGAAAGGAGGAAAGAGAGGGTGCAAACGAGCACGGCGTTAATTTTCACGGACATGGTAAGCCTCCTTGCTGGTGGTGAAACATTTCGTGTACGAGGCGGTTATCCTCTGTTATTCCGCGAGATTATTCAAACGCTGAATGCATGGCGCTCGCTTTAAGTGACACTGTCACTTAAAGCGTATACTTTGGAACGATGTTGAGCAGGCCCGGGTGAAGGATTTATGTCAGTCACTCAGACTGCATTGGAGGAAGCTGAATGGAAGCGCTTAGCGCCTCCCTGCTGCGCGAACGTCCACCGGCATGGCAGGCGATGCAGCTGCACCGTATTGTAACGAATATTGGACCTAGCGCCGCTAATTCATTATTTACTCCCGATTTGAGCTGAATCACAGGCGGCAGTGGCTTGACGCGTACATTCTGCTGTGGAAGTATGTTAAAGAAAATATGTTCTACCTTGCTATAAATCCTTAAACACAAAACAATATATATTCAACACCGATATAATGGACTATTAGGTGATATCATGCCCACTTATAAACAAGTTGTGAACCATGTTAAGAAGCATGTACTTTGGAAAGAGGAAAGTTTTGAGCGCTACTATCGGCTCAACGACAAATGGATTCAGAAGCATTTAGATAAAATTCACCAAGAAGAAGATGAGCTAATGGTGCTAATACGGACTCAATTCTTTTGTCACTTTCAAGCTAATGGTTCGCTCTATTTTGATGGGTGCTATAAGACAGGGAGAGGTGATAACTCATTGCTTTGTACTAACCTTGCTTTATGGAGTATAGAGCTAGCCTGTGATCATTTTGATATTAGGGAAGGGCGGGGACATACTGAGATGTTTAGCCATCAGGGCGAGAGTTGGTTAACATTATTCGCCTGTAATCAATTTTTTTAGTTCCTTACTGCTATCCGGCTATTCAGCGTGGGTTTGAAAGGGGGGTATTGAAAGAAATTGTTCCTTTTTATCGTAAACAGAAATTGGGTGTTCTTGCGATGGAAATGATGGCGCGTGAACGCGGGGAGACGATCAATTGGGATGCAATGCAAGTGCATGTTGATCCTGTCTATCTTGACTTTTGCCAAAACATTTTATTGTCATCTAATGATGATCTAGTTAGCGCCGGATTGATTACGCTATGTGATAAGCATCTTGAGTGGAGCGATTTTCATAATAGTGATAGGCGTTGTTATTTAACTGGATATGAAATTCAGCGTCAGGATCTATTACTCTGGCCATTTGAATATCAGGCGGTAAAAAACTGGCGAGCGCGTCAAGGGTTGAGTACACCAATGATTGAACATCCATTGATGAATAGCCCAATGTTAA
Organism: Klebsiella sp. JB_Kp042; assembly: GCF_040065275.1. Lineage (NCBI taxonomy): Bacteria > Pseudomonadati > Pseudomonadota > Gammaproteobacteria > Enterobacterales > Enterobacteriaceae > Klebsiella > Klebsiella sp. JB_Kp042. Next base: position 39,947 of record NZ_JBEAJL010000018.1, on the reverse strand, counting down.
CAGCTAATTGTCCTGACTTTTCGCAATGGCAGCGTCCAGAGTGGCTCAATCCGTTAGTTGATTTATTGGCGCAGCGCAGGCCGGAGCTGACATTTTTACGACGCTTATGTACTTAATATAAAGGAGTTACTGTCCTTTTGCAGCATCGCGACGGCGCATGAGTTTTTATAACAACTGAGTGAATGACATTGCTCCGGCTGAGTTCTTTATCTGACATGGTCACAAGCATCATGATTTATCATAAAAGCTGCTTTCCTGGACAGCAGGGTTAAAGTAATAACAGCGATAAAATCGATATCTTATCGCGCATCCTTATACTGAGTTTTAGTTATGATTACAGGGATAGAAATGAAAGGATTTATTAGGATACTCGCCGTCGTTGTTACACTATCTGGATACGATGGCAAAGATAACACCCATGAAGGATACTATCTGCTTGATCAGGTTAATGTTGAGTTTGATAACAGCAAAACTAAACCGCAAGATAATATACTGTTTCGCCCTGCACAACAGCGACAAATTGCCCAACAGTTTAAAAAACAGAATAGCGAAATGTACTTCAAATTTACGTCATCACATGTGGAGTATTACACCCCATTCAACCACCTTAGGGGAGATATTATCAATGAACATGTACAATTTAACGGTGTTAACTACGCGCTTACGCAGGAAAAAGGACATAAGCTACGCCTGCTTTCGGATAAGGCTACGTACTGTGGTTTTTATACCTGCCAGATTACGCTTACGCTAAAAAAAGTCAGCACTGACTCCCCCGAATTCATTAAGCGTCAGCAGCAGCAGCAGCAGCAGCAGCGTGAGAACGATTACCAAACGCAAATGCACCGGAATATCAATTTTTTCCAACATCCGGTGCTGGATGATTTCCTTGGCATTCCACTCTCTCTTGGCAATGATTTTGCCATCAAAATGCCCCTGGACATACGCCTTGTCGATCGTACACCTGGGGACTGTACCCGAAACTGCAATCTCAATTCGTTCCCTCTCGCCTCGCAAGACAGGGGTGAGATGTCTATTTTCACTTACTATAATCGGCAGGAAAAGCACGGTGGCACGCTGTACATTTTTAACGGTAAATCGAGTGAAATAACGATAGCGGAGCAGTTAGTAAAACAGGAGAAGGTGCTTTTCCAAACGGAAAATGGCGCAATTTATTACAACAGGCAAGGGGAATTAGAAGCGTTCTATTTCCGCTATGATATAGCAAGTGGGCGTTATCTTGTCGGTATAGCTCATGCCGTTACGGCGGAACAGATCGCTAGAGAATTTACCATCCTCAGGACGATGGACCCTCACTATCGAAAGCAGAATATTATTTCAATGGATGATTTACAGCTGTCCCGTCAGGCGCTGGAGGAGAAATATCAGGCAAAGGTCAGTGATGTCTTTGACGCATCTAACGTTCAGAAAGCGATTTGGCAGATAATGGAACTTATGTTGTTAAAGCCCAAACGTTTTTATGACCCTGATGGAATGATGATGCTTGCTCCGGTTTGGTTTCCTTCTCAAAAGCGCCACGAAGATATCTATGTGCAAATTTATGCTAACTCCATTGATTCTCTGATGGAAGGCGAGGAAATAGGATTAGTCGCTAGAGATAAGCCAAAAGGGAAACGTGTGGGTAACTTCCTCATTTATGATGGACAGAATTTTGCACGTTATTTTTATATGATTAAAATAGACGAGCAACTTACACTCGTGCTGGGTGTGCCTGAGAGCGCCGGTAATGAACGAGAAAAAATGTTTCTGTCACAGGTTTTTAAAGAGCTCAATCTGGTAACCAGTCCGCTCGACACTATTCCTGAAGAAGAGAGGAAAAACCTTTTTAAATACAAATCCTCATCGTCGCGAACAGATGTGCGTAGTGATGAGCGCCATTTTACCGTTGACGAGGGGTTGATTGATAGCCATGGGAATCTTATTATCCCTCAGCCCAAAAGCAACTATTATTCGATATTTATTGAACAACCGCCATTTATCTTCGCTTCGCTAAGAGATAAAAATCATCAGGATATTTGCTGGTCAATTTTTAACGAAAAGGGTAAGAAATTACTCGACACAGACTCTTATTCTGATATTATTCAGCAGCATTTGGTTATTGCACGTAAAAATAAGGAAGAGGGCATTTTCGACCTAATTAGTCAAAAATGGCTGTTACTGCCAAATTATCGAAATATTTATTGGGCGAATAGCGCCTTTATCGCTACTGATGAGGAGGATAGAAAACACCTTATTAATAAAGAAGGTAATGTAATGATTTCTGATGCAAAATACCTTTACAATACCGACCGTAAAAACCATTTTGCCGTCGTCAATAAGGATGGCACGGTTAGTTTGGTTAATGAGCAGGGGAAGGCATGGTTTCATCTTCGTGGTAACGCATTGCGATATATTGATGAAATTAACGCCTGGCTGATCACCGTGCCAGATGAAGAAGGAGAAAGGGTAGGCGTGATCAGTGAGCAGGGTGAAATCATTATTCCTGTAGAATATGATGGTTACAAGATAACAGGTGATTACTTGCAAATGTTGCGGAAAGAGAGCAACTTTTTTTTCACGCTTTCTCAGGTAAAGGATTGGAAGAATCACTCGCCAATACAGGGGGTTCCTGCGCCTTAGGCGCTTGAATGTTGTCTGATCATCGTCAGTTTCAAGTATAAATGGAGTAGGGAAGAGCTGTCCGGGAAGGCCGTGGCTCTTTTCTCCCCTCAGAATAGGGCCAGACCTCAATATATTTCCCGATAGCCCTGCGGCTTAACTCATTATCTTCAATAAGATAAAGCACTTTGTCATACTGTACAGTCATGGATTTTGAAACACGGCGCGGCTCCCGCCACGTGAAAAGCGCTGCCAGGTATCTGAGTTCGCCACAACAGGCCCGGCGATAGCGTGGCTGCTGAATTTTTGGCGCACGTTGTTTGCGGTGTATCCAGAGAACCGCTTTGACCATGAGGGAACGGACAGTCTCTTTGGACAGATGAACATCATACAGTTCTGCGAGTTTCTCACACGCCAGCGTAGACCCAAAGTCGGTATAGCGCTCGCGGATAATATTGAGCGCGTACTGTGCAAGGTCATCTGGCAGCTGGTTATTGCTGAGATTTCAACAACGGCGGTTAGCGATATCTGGCGAGCCTGATTCACGGCAGTGCATCAGAAGGCGTCGGTACTGGCGATCAGATATACTCAGGCGCTGTGTGGCCATCAAGTGTGGTCAGACGCCGGTCGACAACGTCCTGAGTGAGATTTTGAGTCGGTTAACTTCATCCAAAGTGAAAACGTCCGCTGCATGAGCCGTTATCAGAATCCCTCGATGGTGAATCTACGGGTCAACTTATCCAGCAGCAGGCCTTACAACTCAGCCACCACAATCCATGTCTAGCCAATGTTGAAATGTCGTGCTCAAAACAAGTCAGAGATGACGTCTGGGAGAGTCTGGAAAATTCCTTCTTTAGTCTTAGTCAGGCCTGGAGGATGGTCGCGGATGCCAGGCTTTCTCAGTAATCATCAGTTTCCGAACGGTCTCTTTTGAAATCCGGACACTGTATTCTGTGGTCAGTATTCGCCAGATTGCTGTCGGATTCATACCCCGGCCGCGTGAGCGAATAAGCTGCAGGGCCTGGTCTCTGATGGTGGTGTTTAACTGATGGTTGCCGGGCTTTCCACGGCGCCGGCTGACCAGACCAGCTGGCCCCAGCTCACAATAGCGTTTAATCAGGCGGGAGCACTGACGACGGGTGAGCTCCATGGATTCCGCCACTTCTGCCAGCGTAATTTCCCGCGCCACATAGGCCTCAATCAAATCCAGGCGCAACGCTTCATGTAATGTCAGAAGCACTGGTTTTTTGTCGTCCATTTTTCTCTCATCATTCAGCCGTGTCAGATCTGCAGGTGAGGGAAGGGCTCATCGCTTCAGGCTGGGGACAAAATCCTGCGGGCTGGCCAGCACCGGATTGATCGCCCTTAGCTCTTCCAGTACGCGCTCCTGGGCACGCCTGCGGGGCATTTTTTTGCTGCGCATTCGCTTTCCTTCAGCCTCCAGCTCGTCCTGTTTCTGCTGCGCCAGTTTCAAAACGGCACCCAGTCGTTTGTTGTCAACAACCGCACCCTGATCAACGCAGGCGAGTTTATCGAAAATCTTATAGCCCAGTGGCCGGTGCAGATGCCGGAAAGCAATGCTTCCGTCAGGGTAATCATAAACGGTAATTTTTTCACCTGCTATGCGCGAATTTTGTTCAGTGGGTTCAATGATATACATCACTTTATCATACTGAAAAGTCAGTGCTTTCGATAAGGTCCGCAGCTCCTGCCAGGCGAAGATATCATTCAACTCCAGTGGACTCTGTGTGACCGGACGGTGCAGATCTTTAGGGTATTTTGCCGGCCGGGAGAAACGACGGTTAAAATCGGACATGAAATGTTCAATCCACTGATTGGCTTCAGCAACCGAGCTGATGTTCTGCAGGCGCATCTCTTTAATCAGGCGATCCTGGAGCGTTTTATTTACCCGTTCCACGCGACCTTTTGCCTGGCTGCTGTTGGCACAAATCAATTCGATCGCCAGTTCCCGGAGAGCCCGTCCGAACTGGGTTGTGCCGGTACGTCGGCTTTCCGGTCCGCTGACCCTGAACACCGCATGCTTGTCGCTGTAAAATGCGACAGGTTTACCATGTTTATCAATGTATTGCCGGGTAGCCATCATGTAGTCAAACGCGTTTTCTGAATCACAGAATCGCAGGTGCATCAGGCGACCGGTGGCATCATCCATGAAGACCAGAAGACAGCATTTTGGGGCTCTGCCTTCGAACCAGTCATGGTGAGAGCCATCGATCTGAACCAGTTCGCCGAGACAGTCGCGACGATAGCGTGGCTGGTAAACCCGGGTTCGCCGGCGGTAATGAGGACGCCAGAGACCTTCGGCTGTCATCCAGTTACGGACGGTTTCAACAGAGAGATGAATATGATGGCGTTCAGCCAGTTTTTCGGTTGCGAGCGTTGGGCCAAAATCTGAATAGTGGCACCGGATCAAATCCAGGGCTTTACAGCGTGTTTCTTCATCGATCCGGTTGTTTGCAGGACGTCCACGGCGGGAAGATGCAAACGCGGTTGCGCCATCTGTCCGGTACAGGCGCACAAGACGCTGCACCTGACGAACACTGAGTTCAAGAATATCTGCAGCGTCGCGCTGAAGCAAAGCCCGGTCAAATACTCGCTGAATGATGCCAAGCCGGTAAAGTTCTTTGTCTGTCATAGTCACCAACATAAGATCGCGGTCCTGTGCTGAGCAAAATGAAGGCTTAGCGTACACGACGCGTGTGAATTGTGCTGAGACGACAATAACGCTTTGTGCTGACAATCCAAGTGCGCATAATGTATATTATGTTAAATTGTCGATTGGAGGAATATACACCACATATCGCATCCACTCTTCTGTATCGCTCCTCTTCACGTGACTCGGTAAAACGCGCCGTAAAACCCCGCCCAGATGGACGGGGTTTTACGGCCCACCTGATATTTGATACCGCCTGAACTACGCGCTAGAGAAGATTCTCTTCATCTAGAGAAATTACCTGAATGCCGGCATTACGATACGCCTGAACGTCATCAGGCAGCCGATCCACCACCACCGTGTCAATTCGATCTGCGGCGGTAAATTGGGCAAGCGAGGTGTTATTCAGCTTGCTGTAGTCGCAGACAATAATCACCTGACTGGCGTGTTCCACCATGCCTCGTTTCGTTTCTGCTAGCATGATATCGGCCACGCAGGCGCCGTGTTTCAGCGACAGCGAATTGGTGCCCATAAATGCTTTATCGACGTTTAGCGTGTCGAGAATGGAACGTCCGTTGATCGCTACCACGCAGTGGTATCCCTTCTTAACGATCCCCCCCAGCAGAATAGTTTGAATCGAGGCACTGGCCTCAAGCTCCCGGGCGATTTGGTAATCATTGGTAACCACCGTGACGTTCTGTCTGTCACGAATATTGCGCGCGATATGCAGCGTCGTGGTACCGGTATCCAGCACGATTATATCGCCATCCTCAACCAGCGCCGCCGCGCGTTGGCCGATCCGTTCTTTCGCGCTGAAATTAACAATTTCGCGGGCGTCCGACGCCTGTTCGAAGCTCGCTCGGGTACGAAGGACGGCTCCGCCATGAGGTCGGCGGCGTCCGCCCTGCCGGTCGAAGACAGCCAGGGAAGCTTTCAGCAAAGAACGCTGCTGCACAGCGAAGGCAAAATGCGCGTGGCCCGTAAAGCGCTGCAGTTTCTCCAGCCGGGAAAGACCATCGTCCTGGACGGCAGCAGCACCAGCTGGTTTTTGGCCAGGCAGATGCCGGAGATGGCGTTAACGGTTATTACGCCCTCCATCCGCATCTTACAAACCCTGATGAGCCGACGCTCGTTGCATCTCGTGGGGCTGGGGGGCGACTTCTCCCCGACCGAAGAGTCGTTCTTCGGGGAAACCGCCTCACGAACGCTACGCGAGTATGCTATCGATACGCTCTTTTTCTCCTGCCAGGGTCTGGAGCGCGATAGCGGCTTGTATGCGGGTACGGAAGCCCACGCCGCCCTGCTGAAACAGATGATGCTGGCGGCCTGTCAGACCATAGCATTGGTCGACGGCAGCAAGCTGGGGCGAACAGGCGTCGCCCGCATCGGCGGATTGGGCGAGCTGGACTGTCTGGTGACCGAAAAGTTTGTCGATCCGCTGCTGGAAAAAGAGATGACCTGGCATAACGTCGGCCTACAAATCGCCTGAGTACGCCGTCATGACGTGACGGTTAATACGCGCAATGTCGAAACGCTGCTTCCCGCGGCAGGGCCAGACTTTGCCTGAAATCAGCCACTACCGGAATAAATGAGGCCTTATGCGTTATTACCTTTCTCCCTCGCTCATGTGTATGGACATGATGAAGCTGACGGAACAGCTGCACTTTTTAAACGGCAAAGCCGACAGGCTGCATGTCGACATAATGGACGGCCACTATGTCAAAAATCTGGCGCTATCGGCCAGCTTTGTGGCGCAAATTCGTCCCTACACATCGCTTCCCATCGATGTCCACCTGATGGTCGAAGAGCCCGCCTCGTTTATCCCGTCGCTGATAGAAGTCGGCGCTGACGCTATTTCACTGCATCCGGAAACCATCTGCCGCGAAGCCTTCCGGCTCATCAATATGCTTCGCCAGGCGGGGAAAGAGGTGGGCGTGGTGCTCAATCCCGCCACGCCGGTTGAGAGCATCCAGCACTATCTGCATCTGCTCGATAAGGTGACGGTGATGACCGTCGATCCAGGCTATGCCGGTCAGCCTTTTATTCCCGAAATGCTCGCCAAAATCGCGCAGCTTCATCAGCTAAAAGAGAGCGGCAACCTCAGCTTCTTGCTGGAAGTCGACGGCTCATGCAATCGCAACACCTACCGCGAGCTGCTGGGAGCCGGGGCGCAGATATTGGTCATGGGCAGCAGCGGTTTATTCCGACCGGATATGCCGCTTGAGCAGGCCTGGGAAAAAATGTCCCGCGATCTGTCCGCCGCGCTGCACTCCCCCGAGCTCGTATAAAGGAGCGAATGATGTCAGGAAAAGTCTGTGTTTTTGGTTCATTCAATTTCGACATGGTTGCCAGGGTGGAGCGCTTTCCGGTACCGGGCGAGTCGTTAGTGGCCTGCGGGAGTATGACCAGCGCCGGGGGGAAAGGGGCGAACCAGTCCACCGCCGCGCTAAAAGCGGGGGCGAATGTCCACTATATCGGCAAGATTGGCAATGATACCTTCGGCCATTTTGCCCGCCGTCATCTTAAAGGCGTGGGCTTCAATGCCGTGACGCTGCTGGTCGCCGAAGACGTCCCCACCGGCAACGCGCTGATTTATGTGGCCGGCAATGATGCCGAAAACATGATTGCCGTCGACCCCGGCGCGAATATGACGGTGACCGATGATGAAATCGCCGGCTGCATTCCCGCTATCGGCTGCGCGGATGTGGTGCTGGTTCAGCTGGAGAACAATCTTTCCGCCATTGAGCAGGTCGTTGACGCCGGCAAAGAGGCCGGGGCCTTCGTGGTGCTCAATCCTGCGCCCTGGCAGCCCGTTGAGCACGCCTTTCTAAGCAAAGTGGATCTGCTCACGCCGAACGCCACGGAGGCCGGGTTAATGACCGGGCGCCGGGTTGACTCTCTGGCGGCCGCGGCCGAGGCCGCCGATGCGCTGCATGCTCAGGGCGCGCGCAACGTCATTATCACCCTCGGCGCAAAGGGCGCCCTGCTGAGCGAGCAGGGCGTGAAATCCCCTATTCCGTGCTTTCCTTCTCATCCCCGCGATACCACCGGCGCGGGCGATGCCTTCAACGGCGCGCTGGCGGCGCGACTGGCCTGCGGCGAGCCGCTGCATGCCGCAGCCCGATTTGCGGCGGCCTACGCCGCCGTCAGCGTCGAAAAGCAGGGCGCATCATCTTTACCTGAGTACCAGGAGGCACGAGAACGGCTTTTGCGTGCCGCCTCTGATTATGAAATGGCATAAACCCTACTGTATAAAAACCATTAAGAGGATAGCTCAATGAGTACGCTAATCACGGATAAGGTCGATAAAGCGGCGGTCCACAATGAAAAACTGGACACCAGCGCGTATTTACCGCATACCCCCTGGCTGCAATTTTTACTGGTCTGTTGCCTGTTTGCGCTATGGGGGATGGCGGGCAACCTGAATGATATTTTGATCGCCCAGTTTAAAAAGGGCTTCGATTTAACGGATACCCAGACGGCGCTGGTGCAGTCGATTTTTTTCCTCGGCTACTTTTTTGTCGCCCTGCCTGCGGCGGCGCTGATAAAGCGTTATTCCTATAAAGCGGCGATCATTATTGGGCTGTGCCTGTACGCCCTCGGCTGCTTCCTGTTCGTTCCGGCCGCGCAGATCATGACCTACGGCGCGTTCCTCGCCTGCCTGGGGGTGATCGCCTGCGGACTCTCTTTTCTGGAAACATCGGCAAACACCTATTCAAGCCTGCTGGGCCCGATTCAATCCTCCACCCAGCGCATTAACTTTTCGCAGATCTTCAACTCGCTGGGCGTGATTTCCGGCGTGCTGATTGGCCAGGTGATGGTGTTTGGCGAGAACGATCCGAGCCATGAACAGCTGCTGGCGATGCCCGCCGCCGCCGCGGACGCTGCGCGCCATCAAATGGTCGGCCAGGTGGTCGGACCCTATCTGATTATCGGCTCCGTGCTGGTGGTGCTGGCGCTGGTGTTCGTGTTTATTAAATTCCCGTCGTGCAAGGGCACGCCCTCTCAGCAGCAACAACTCCCGACGGAAAGCATGGGACCTACGCTGAAACGCCTGTTTGCTATCCCGCGCTTTCGCCTCGGGATCCTGTCGCAGTTTTTGTACGTCGGCGCCCAGGTTGGCGTATGGAGCTTCACGATTCGCTTTGTGCAGCTCGTGCAGCAGGGCACCAGCGAGCACTCCGCGACTTACTGGCTGCTGGCTTCTCTGGTGATTTACGCGGTGGGTAAAACCGTGGCCACCTGGTTGATGAACCGCCTGAACCCGGCGCTGCTGCTCGGTAGCTTTGCCCTGGCCGCCACTGTCCTTTTATTGGTTGCCGTATTCAGCAGTTCAATGCTGGCGGTCTATGCGCTCATTCTGGTCAGCTTCTGTATGGCGCCATGCTGGCCGACGAACTTTGGTCTGGTGATCAAAGGGATGGGGAAAGATACCCAGACCGCAGGCTCAATCGTGGTGATGTCGATTATCGGCGGGGCCGTTATTCCGCTGGTGATGGGCATTATCTCGGATATGAACGGCGGCAATATGCAAATCGCCTTTATCGCTCCGCTCCTGTGCTTTGTGTATGTCGCTTTCTACGGTTTCTGGTGCGTGCGTAAGGGGGTATAACATGCGCGAACTTATCAACACGATTGCTCATATTGGCTATCAGGTCAGTGACTTAACGCGTTCGCTTGCCTTCTATGAACCGCTGGGCTTTCAGCGCCAGCAGCGGTTTAGCAAGCCGTCGCCGCAGGGCAATATTGAAGTCGCGTTCCTGGAAATGGCGGGCGCCGTCCTCGAGCTGTATCAGCTTCCCGCAGGAACGCCCTTTGACGCTCCTCGCTGCGGTATCGATCATCTGGCGCTGGAAGTCCGCGACCTGGATGCGGTGCAGCAGCGGCTGGCGGCGCTCGGTTATCCGCTCGATGAAGGGCCGATAGAAGAAGACAACATGCGCTTCCTGCTTATTCGCGGCCCCGATGGCGAACGGCTCGAGTTCGATGCTTTTAAGCGCTAAGCGGCCGGCCTGATCCCCTTCTCCCTTTTAGGCCCGGTTAATACGGGTCTAAAAGCGGGCTTCCTCAGGCTTTACAAAAGCCTGCCTGATTCCAGATTTTCTCCCTCCACCCGGCCTCTCCCGCCCATTGTGCAATGTTACAAAATTGCTTCTGTTTTGTTGATTTTCTATTGTGAGCCATTCGGCAATTTCCTCTCCTGAATTTCCCCAGACTACTCCTACTCAATACGCGATATCAGGAGAGACACATGAAGAGCACCTCCGCCGACTTCCAGAATCTGTACCAGGCCCTGAGTCACAGTGCTGCCCGCAGCCCGGATGCCCTGGCGCTGGCGTTTGAGGACCGGCGCTATCTGTACCGCGATTTTCATCTGCGGGTACAGCGGGCGATGGCGCAGCTTGATCGCGGCTGGTCGCTGCGCAAAGGCGACCGTATTCTGCTGGCCTGGGGGAATCACCCCGCTTTTTGCGAAATCCTTTTTGCCGCACTTGGTCTGGGCATCGAAGTGGTGCCTTTCAGCACCAAACTTAAGCAGGCCGAAAGCGAAGAGCTGGTAGGCCATATCGCTCCCCGGGTTGTTCTGTTCGATGCGACCGTGCAGGACTGGCTGAAACACACCCCGGACGCGCGTGCGGTTTCACTTAGCGAATGGCAGGCGCTCAGCCTTCCCGAACCGCTGACCCACCAGCCGGTCCCGGTTAACCGCGACGATACGGCGGTCATGATGTTCACCTCCGGAACCACTGGAGAGCCTAAAGGGGCGATTATCACGCACAATAACCTGCTCTGCGCGATTGACGCCTATACGCAAAAACTGAATCTCACCGCCGCGGATAGCACCATTCTGGCGGTGCCTGTCTATCACATCACCGGCCTGTCGGCGCTGCTGGCGCTGTTTATTAGCCTGGGCGCGAGCATCTGGCTGCAGCACCGGTTCAATGCCCCGCAGGTGATCAACACTCTGCGCGAACAGAACATTACCTTTCTGCACGGCTCGCCCACCATTTTTATCCTCCTTTGCCAGGCGGCGCGCGAGCAGAGCGCCAGCCATCCCGGCGATTTTCCCGCCCTGCGCACGATTGCCTGCGGCGCGGGCCACCTGAGCGACGGACTGATCAGGGAGTTAAAAACCCTGTTTCCGCATACCGCAATTCAGCCGATCTACGGCCTCACTGAAACGACCTCGCCCGCGACCATTTTTCCCGGCGACGTCTGGGGCAGCGATAAATGCGGCAGCTCGGGCCAGGCGATCCCCGGCCTCGCCATTACGATCCGCAACGATCGCCAGCAGCCCCTCCCCGCCGGGCATATCGGCCATATCTGGCTAAAAGGCGATGTGGTGATCCGCGAATACTGGCAGCACAGCGAACGACGCCCGAGCTGCGATGCGCAGGGCTGGTTTTGTACCGGCGATCTGGGCTATCTCGACGACGAAGGCTGGCTGTACATCAAAGACCGCAGCAAGGACATGATCAATCGCGGCGGCGAGAAAATTTACTCGCTGGAGCTGGAAAACATTCTCTCTACCTACCGGGGTGTACGGGAAGTTGCCGTCATCCCGACCCCCAGCCCGGTCTATGGCGAAGAGCCCGTGGCGTTTATCGTGCCGGATGGCCAGCACCACCTGACCAGCGAAGAGATCCTCAGCTGGCTGAAGGTCAGAATCGCCCGCTTTAAGCTGCCGGCGCGCATTATTTTCACCCGTGCTTTACCGCGTACCCACAACGGCAAAGTGAGCAAACAGCAGCTCAAAATGCGCCTTGCAGAATCCATCATCACGCTATCAACGGAGGATAAAAAGTGAGCAGCAAATTTATCGACGCCCATCAAGCGGCACAGTGGGTCGCCAGCGGCGACACCGTCTGCACCGTCGGGATGACGCTTATCGGCGCGGCGGAGTCCATTTTAAGCGCTATCGAAGCGCGCTTTCTGACCGCGGGCGAACCGCGCGACCTGACGCTGCTGCATGCCGCTGGGCAAAGCGATCGCCAGCGCGGCATCCAGCACTTCGCCCATCCGGGTATGGTGACGCGGCTTATCGGCTCGCACTGGGGCCTGGCGCCGCGCTGGATGGCGATGATCAACAACAACGAAGTGGAAGCCTGGTGCCTGCCGCAGGGGCAGATCGTCCATCTCTATAGCGCGATGGCCGCCGGGCTTACCGGGCGGCTTTCCCCCGTCGGGCTCGGTACCTTTGTCGATCCGCGAATGGAAGGCGGGCGGATGAACGCCCGCACCCGCGAACGGTCCGATCTGATCGAGCACGTGACGTTTCGCGGCGACGAATATCTGTTCTACCCGGCCATTCCGCTGGACGTGGTCATTGTGCGCGGCACCCATGCTGATGAAGAGGGCAACCTCACGACCGATGAAGAGGTGATGAAGCTGGAAGTTCTGCACGCGGTTCTCGCCGCCAGACGCTATGGGGCGAAGGTGCTGGCGCAGGTGAAATATCGCGTGGCGAAAGGCTCGCTGCATCCGAAAAGCATCACCGTTCCCGGTAACCTGATCGACGCCATTGTGGTGTGCGAAGAGCCGCAAGCGGATCATCGCCAGACCTCCAGCTGGGACTTCGATCCGGCGCTGTGCGGCGATATCCAGCTACCCGCCGCGCAGAACGCGCCGCTGCCGCTCGACCTGCGCAAGCTTATCGGACGAATTGCCTGCCGCTACCTGACGCCAGGCTGCGTCATCAATCTCGGCACCGGCATTCCCAATGATGTTATTGGCGCCATCATTCACGAAGAACGGCTCGGCGAGCAGGTCACCATCACCGTGGAATCAGGGATCTACGGCGGGCAGCAGGCGGGCGGCGTTGATTTCGGCATTGGTCGTAACCTGAGCGCGATGATAAGCCACCAGGATCAAATGCTTTATTACAACGGCGCGGGGGTCGATATCACCTTTATGGGCGCCGGCGAGATGGACCCGCACGGCCACGTCAACGCCACGCGGCTCGGCGCATCCTGCCCCGGCGCGGGCGGTTTTATCGATATCACCCAGAATGCCCGCCACGTCGTGTTCTGCTCCTCTTTTACCGCCAAAGGGCTGGAGATCGCCTGTGAACAAGGGGCCCTGCATATCCGGCGCGAAGGCGAGGTACGTAAATTCGTCGCCGGGGTTAATCAGATTTCTTACAACGGCGAGCTGGCCCGCGCCAAAGGACAAACTATGCATTACGTCACTGAGCGGGCAGTTTTCGAACTACGCCCGGAGGGGCCGGTGCTGACGGAAATCGCCCCCGGTATCGATCTTGAGCGCGACATCCTGGCGCATATGGATTTTCGTCCGGCGATCGCCGCGGATCTTCAGGTTATGGACAGTCGCTTGTTCACCCCGCAGCCCTGCGGCCTCGCGGAACATCTGTCCCGGAATTCATCCTCTGACTTACAAGGAAATTAGCTATGAAACTTGCCAGTAAAACCGCCATTGTTACCGGCGCCGCGCGCGGTATCGGCTTTGGCATTGCTCAGGTGCTTGCGCGGGAAGGCGCGCGAGTGATCATCGCCGATCGCGACGCGCACGGCGAAGCCGCCGCCGCGTCCCTGCGCGAATCGGGCGCACAGGCGCTGTTTATCAGCTGCAATATCGGTGAAAAAGCGCAGGTCGAAGCGCTGTTTTCCCTGGCCGAAGAGGCGTTTGGCCCGGTGGATATTGTGGTGAATAACGCCGGAATCAACCGCGACGCCATGCTGCACAAACTCTCCGAAGCGGACTGGGACACGGTGATCGATGTCAATCTGAAGGGCACTTTTCTCTGTATGCAGCAGGCCGCCATCCGCATGCGCGAGCGCGGCGCGGGCCGCATTATCAATATCGCTTCCGCCAGCTGGCTTGGCAACGTCGGACAAACCAACTATTCGGCGTCAAAAGCCGGCGTGGTGGGAATGACCAAAACCGCCTGCCGCGAACTGGCGAAAAAAGGCGTCACGGTTAATGCCATCTGCCCGGGCTTTATCGATACCGATATGACGCGCGGCGTCCCGGAAAACGTCTGGCAAATCATGATCAACAAAATCCCTGCGGGCTACGCCGGGGAAGCGAAAGACGTTGGCGAGTGCGTGGCGTTTCTGGCGTCTGACGGCGCGCGCTATATCAACGGTGAAGTGATTAACGTCGGCGGCGGCATGGTGCTGTAAGGAGAAAAACGATGACACAGGCTAATGATATTGTGGTTGTCAGCGGCGTCCGTACCGCTATTGGCACGTTTAACGGCAGTCTTAAGCATACCCACCAGCATGACCTCGGAGCAGCGGTCATTCGCGAAGCGATCGCCCGCGCCGGACTTGCGCCGCAGGATATCGACGAAACGATCGTCGGCAACGTCGGGCAAATCGCCGAAAGCGGTTTTATCGCCCGCATCTGTCAGCTGCGGGCGGGGATCCCGCAGGAGAGCGCCGCGTATTCGGTGAACCGCCAGTGCGGCTCCGGACTGCAGGCCCTGGCGGACGGCATGATGCAGCTGCAAAGCGGCCAGGCCGAGGTGGTCGTCGCCTGCGGAACGGAAAATATGACCCAGCTGCCCTACTACCTGCGCAAAGCGCGCGATGGCTATCGCATGGGCCACGGCGAGCTGGAAGATGGGCTGATCTCTATCCTTACCTGGCCGGAAGGGCCTTATCACAACGGCATCACCGCGGAAAACGTCGCGCAACGCTTCGGCATTACCCGCGAAGAGATGGACGATTTCGCCTGGTCGAGCCAGCAAAAGGCGCTGAAGGCGATCGCCGAGGGTCGCTTCCGCGAACAGATCCTGGCCCTTGAAGTGCCGGACGGCAAAAAAGCAACCCGCCTGTTCGCGACCGATGAACACCCGCGCGACACCCCGCGTGAAAAACTCGCCACGCTGCGTCCGGCCTTTAAAGCCGATGGCATGGTGACGGCGGCAAACTCATCGGGCATTAACGACGGCGCGGCCGCCCTGGTGTTGATGACCCGTCAGCAGGCGGAAAAACGCGGCTTAACCCCGCGCATGCGTATTCGCGGCTGGGCGGTCGCCGGCTGCGGCGCGGAGATTATGGGGTTTGGCCCCTCTCCCGCCACCCGACGCCTGATGGACCGTCTCAATATGGATGTTCACGCCATCGATTTAATTGAACTCAATGAGGCCTTCGCCGCCCAGGCGCTGGCGGTGATGAACGATCTGCGTCTCGATCCAGCCCGCGTTAACGTCAACGGCGGCGCGATCGCCCTCGGCCACCCGGTGGGCGCCAGCGGTGCGATCCTGCCGGTCAAACTGATGTATGAAATGGCGCGCAGCGGCGCGCGCACCGGTCTGGTCACCATGTGCATCGGCGGCGGCCAGGGGATTTCTATGCTGTTCGAGCGCGAAGGCGCTTAGGGAAAGACGGCCCGAAGTGGGGCTTCGGGCCGGGCGTCGTTCGGGTCAGCACCCGGCGACAACCTGTGAGCTGACGAACGGGATCGTCTCGATCCCGGCAAGGCTTCTGACCACGAATACGGGGAAATAATAACCATGTCCGCAATAAATGAAAAGGCGGTAAACGGGACGCCGCTACAGCGCACCCATAAAAAGATCTACCGCCATTTGATGCCGCTGCTTATCGTGGCGTACATCATCAGCTTTATTGATCGCACCAATATTGGCATGGCGAAAGCGACCATGTCGGTGGATATCGGCCTTTCCGCAACCGCATTCGGCCTCGGGGCCGGGTTGTTTTTTCTCACTTACGCGGTGCTGGAGATCCCCAGCAACCTGTTTTTAACCCGGATTGGCGCGCGGCGCTGGATCGCCCGCATCATGATCACCTGGGGGATCATCTCCTGCGGTATGGCGTTTGTCACCGGGCCTACGTCCTTTTACGTGATGCGCCTTTTGCTCGGCGCTGCCGAAGCGGGGCTCTATCCGGGCATTATTTACTACCTGACCCTCTGGTTTGGCCGCGAAGAGCGCGCTAAAGCCACCGGTCTGTTCCTGCTGGGGGTCTGCCTGGCCAACATTATCGGCGCGCCGCTGGGCGGTTTGTTATTAAGCCTTGATGGCATGTCCGGCTGGCACGGCTGGCAGTGGATGTTCTTTATCGAAGGGCTGCCCGCGATAGCGCTGGCTTTCGTCGTCTGGCGCAGACTGCCGGATAAACCCGCCGACGCCCGCTGGCTGGACAGCGACGACGTGCAGGCTATCAACGCGGTACTGGAGAAAGAAGCCGAGGAGACGCGCCATACGCCAAGCCGATTTTCCCTGAAAACCGCGCTCACCACCCGGGTGTTTTTGTTACTGGTGCTGATTTACTTTACCCATCAGTTTTCGGTTTACGGCCTGAGTTATTTCCTGCCGGGGATCATCGGTAGCTGGGGCCAGCTTACTCCGCTGCAGATCGGTCTGCTGACCGCCATCCCGTGGATCGCAGCCGCCGCTGGCGGGATCCTGCTGCCGCGTTTCGCCCGGACGGAACAGCGTTCGCGCAGCATGCTGATGGCCGGATATCTGGTCATGGCGACCGGCATGGCGATTGGCGCGATTGCCGGCCACGGCGTGGCGCTGCTTGGCTTCTCGCTGGCCGCCTTCATGTTCTTCGCCATGCAATCCATCATTTTTAACTGGCTCCCCTCGATCATGAGCGGGCATATGCTGGCGGGCAGCTTCGGCCTGCTTAACTGCCTCGGGCTGTGCGGGGGCTTTCTCGGGCCGTTTATTCTCGGCGCGTTTGAGGATCGCACCGGCGCGGCAACGTCCGGCTTATGGTTCGCCGTCGCGCTACTGATCATCGGCGCGCTGGTGTCTCTGTTCATCAAAAGTTCGTCATCCCCTGGCAGAGCATCGGCAAAACAAGCCGGCGGCGAAAAAGCGTAATCAGGAGGTCCTTATGCGCATTGAAGTGTTACTGGATTTAAAAACTCGACTCGGCGAAAGCCCGGTCTGGGATGTCGAACAGCAGCGTCTTTGGTGGGTGGACAGCCTTGACGGGCGCCTGTTCGCCTGCAACGCGCAGGGCGGCGCGATTAAGAGCTGGGACGTGCGGCAGAAAATTGGCTCGTTCGCCCTGCGCCAGAACGGCGAAGGCGCGGTGGTGGCGCTCCAGAATGGCGTGCATCTGCTCGACTTCGCCAGCGGCGAGCTGACGCTGCTGCACCATCCGGAAGCGGACCGGCCCTTTAACCGGCTCAACGACGGCAAAGTCGATCGTCAGGGACGTTTTCTGTTCGGATCGATGGATATGCGTGAAGAGGAGCCGAGCGGCGCGCTATATCGCCTGGACGCCGATCTGTCACTACACGTGCTGAAGAAAAATATCATCGTCTCTAACGCCCCCTGCTGGAGCCCCTCTGGCGAGACGTTCTATTTTGCCGATACCTGGACGGGCGAAATCTGCGCCTGGGACTACAACACCGCGACCGGCGATCTCTCCGGTGAACGAGTCTTTTGCCGTGTCGATAGCAGCGAAGGCGGCGCGGCGGATGGCGCCACCGTGGACAGCGAAGGCTATCTGTGGAACGCGCTGGTCTACGCGGGCAAGCTGGTGCGCTACACGCCGGAGGGCAAGATCGATCGCATCATTGAGATGCCGGTGAAAAAAGTGACCAGCGTTATGTTCGGCGGCGAAAACCTCGACGTGCTGTACGTCACCTCCATGGCACAGCCGCCCCTGCCGCGCTTCCCGGAAGACAATCAGCTGCGCGGTAGCCTGTTCGCCATTTACGACCTGGGCGTGACCGGCGTAGCAGAACGGCGTTTTGCCGGCTAAACGAACCACCGGTTCGCCGCGATAACAATAATACCCGGCGAACTGACTCTGACCCTGACACCAGGCGGCGCGCAGCATGCTGTCGCGACGCCGCGGAGTAAACACGACTATGACAACAATCAATCACACACCTGCCGGCGAACAACGTGGGAAAAAGCGGCTGATACATCGTTTCTCCTGGGTTTCGCTACTGGTTTGCTGGCTAATCTGGGTGCTCAACGCCTACGATCGCGAGATGATCCTGCGCCTTGGCCCGGTCATCTCTAAGGAGTTCTCGCTCTCCCCGGAACAGTGGGGCAATATCGTCGCCCTGATCATGGTAGCCCTTGCGGTACTGGATATTCCCGGCTCCATCTGGAGCGATCGCTACGGGTCTGGCTGGAAACGAGCGCGCTTTCAGGTACCGCTGGTGCTGGGCTATACCGCCCTCTCTTTTCTTTCCGGTATTAAAGCGATCAGCCACGGGCTGACGGCCTTTGTGCTGCTGCGCGTTGGCGTCAACCTTGGGGCCGGCTGGGGCGAACCCGTCGGCGTCAGCAACACCGCGGAGTGGTGGCCGAAAGAGAAGCGCGGCTTTGCGCTGGGGGTGCATCATACCGGCTATCCGATTGGCGCGCTGCTGAGCGGCGTGGTGGCAAGTCTGGTGCTTTCCGCATTTGGCGAAGGCAGCTGGCGCTACTGCTTCCTGCTGGCGCTGATCGTCGCCATCCCTCTGATGATCTTCTGGGCGAAATATTCTACCGCCGACCGCATCAACACGCTTTATCAGCATATCGACAGCCAGGGGTTGACGCGCCCGGCGACGCAGGAAAGCAGCCATGTCGCCAAAGGCGAAGGGATGAAGACCTTTTTACGCACCCTGCGCAACCGCAATATTTCGCTGACGGCGGGCAATACCCTGCTGACGCAAATCGTCTATATGGGCATAAACGTTGTGCTGCCGCCGTATCTTTATCATGTCTCCGGCCTGTCGCTGGCGGCATCCGCTGGCCTTAGTATTATCTTCACGCTTACCGGTACCCTGGGGCAGATCATCTGGCCCTGGCTGTCGGATAGCTTTGGCCGTAAACGAACCCTTATCGTCTGCGGTCTGTGGATGAGTATCGGCATTGCGCTGTTCTATTTCGCCACCAATATGCCGCGCCTTATTGCCATTCAGCTATTTTTTGGCCTGGTGGCCAACGCCGTGTGGCCTATCTACTACGCCATGGCGTCGGACTCCGCTGAAGAGCGCGCCACCTCGACCGCCAACGGCATTATCACCACGGCGATGTTTATTGGCGGCGGCATTTCGCCATTGCTGATGGGCTGGCTCATCCAGTTCGGTGGGGGCTGGGGAAATCCGGCAGGGTATATTTACGCCTTCTTTACCATGGCGGGATGCGCCCTGCTGGGGATGTTATTGCAGCTCATGACCATCGATAAAACGCCGCGTAAAGCGCATTAATTCAGGAGAACGCATGAAGATTGTTATCGCGCTGGATTCGTTTAAGGGGAGCTGTAGCGCGCAGGCCGCCTGCGCAGCGGTAGCACAGGGTTTGCGTCGGGTAGACAAGGCGCTGGAACTGGTCGAAATGCCCGTCTCGGACGGCGGAGAGGGTCTGCTCTCAACCCTGGCGGAAAGTCCGCTGCTGAAGGGGGCGAGGTGGCAACAGCAGCGCTGTACCTCGCCTTATGGTCCCTCCGTGCAGGCGGATTTTCTGATCCTGCCCGGCGAGCGGGCCATTATCGAGATGGCGCAAAGCTGTGGGCTGGAACTGACGCCGCAGGCGCAGCGGGATGTGCGTCAGGCCAGTAGCTACGGGCTGGGGGAACAGGTAAAAGCGGCGCTGGACGCCGGGTGTCGGCATTTAATTATCGGCCTGGGTGGTAGCGCGACCAACGATGGCGGCATTGGTTTTGCCCAGGCGCTTGGCGCACGATTCTGGCGTAAGGACGGCACCCTGCTGCCGGTTCCCGCGGCGGGTCAGGACCTGACGCATATTCAGCGCATCGATTTGAGCGAACTGGATCCGCGTTTACACCAGGCCGAAGTCCAGGCCTCCTGCGACGTCTCGAACCCTCTGCTTGGCGAGCATGGCGCCACCTGGGTGTATGGCGCGCAGAAAGGCGCGGACGAGGCGGCGCTCAGTGAGCTGGAGACGGGAATGGCGCATTATAGCCAGCTGCTTACGCAAACCCTCGGGTTCGACGTCAGCGAACGGCCCGGCGCCGGGGCCGCGGGCGGTATGGGCGCTGCGCTTATCGCCTATACCGGCGCCACGCTGCGTCCGGGCATTGACCTGGTGCTGGAACTGCTTAACGCCGACGGCCATCTGCACGATGCCGCGCTGACGATCGTTGGTGAAGGATGGCTCGATCGACAGAGCGCCTTTGGTAAAGCCCCGGTGGGTGTGGCGGGTAAAGCGGCACGCCACGGCGTACCGGTTGTTGCCCTTTGCGGCGGGCGCGATGAGAGCAGCCGGCAATTATATCAACACCATATTGACGCCATGTGGTCTATCTGCCAGCGCCCTATGCCGCTGGCGGAGTCGATGAACACCTGCGAACAGCTCCTCGCCGACGCCGCGGAAAATGTACTACGAACCTTTCTGAGCGGGCGGCGCGGAGAGGCACCTGAGCGGAAAACGGTATGATTATTACGACAGCGCTGGCTAATGAAATTGTCGCCCGGGCAATGGCGATAATTCATCATAACGTGAACGTGATTGACCATCATGGACAGATCATTGCCTCAGGTGAACGGCATCGTATCGGCGAGCAGCATGAGATCGCCCGTGAGGTGATACGTACCGGTAAACGCATTTGTATTAACAACACCGCGGAAGCCGCGCGTTTCCAGAATGTGCATCCCGGTATTAATCATCCCATTATCTATGACGATCGCGTGGTGATGGTGGTGGGCATCAGCGGCGATCCCGCAGCGATCAGCCGCTATGCTGAACTGGCGGTACTCACCGCCGAGCTGCTGGTCCGCCAGGCCATAGAGATGCGGGAAACCAACTGGCGACAGCGTCTGCGCGATACCCTGTTTGGTCAATATCTTGATCAAGGCGCTTCGCCCGCCGGACAGGAAGCGCTTCATCGCCTGATGGAGCTTGGCTTCGCTTTTGATGCGCCGCTGGTGCCGGTCGTGGTGACCGTGCAGGTTGAACAGCATCAGCTAAGCGAAATACTGAGTACGCTGCTGCGAGAATTCTCGCAGTTGGCCGGGGTAAGAGACGTCATTTTGCTGGGCAGCAATGAGATCCTGATCCTCAATACGCTGAGCGAATCCCAGGAAACGCTGCTGCGGGGCATCGAGTTTGTCCTCAGCAATCAGATCAGCCATTACCATATCGGCATTGGCGTGCAGGCTGACAGCGCTCCGGATATTCGCGAGGCCATCCGATTCGCCCGTTCGGTGATTGAGGTCGGGAGCAAAGTACAGCCGCAGCGGCAGATCTACTACTTTCGCGAAATGGCGATGCTCTGCCTGTTCCGGGTGCTGGAAGACAGCTATATGGTCAATTTTTTTATCAATAACGTACGCCAGCTGCTTGAGCATGATTCCGGCGAAGTGCTGCTGGATACCCTCAGCAGCTTTATTGCCAATAACGCCGAGCCGGGAAAAACGTCGCTGCTGTTGGGGATTCATCGCAATACGCTCACCTACCGGCTGCAGCAGATTAAAAAGCATATTCAGCTCGATCCGATGGTTTTCACCGACCTGACGCAGCTGGCGGTGTCTGTACACTGCTATCGTCGGCAGAACCCGCGCCAGAGCGAATGGATTGATACCTTAAGCTAACGTGCGGTAGATTCGAATTGATGCCCCATCCTCAAGGATAAGTGGCCGCCGAGGCCACTTTTTCCTGAGGGCGCTACACTATGCTTTCGCCGACGTCGACAGCCACTGATATATCGAGGACAGATCCTGCCCGGCAAATCCCGCATCCGCCGCCTGCTGCCACAGTTCGGCGATGTTATCCAGTCCCGGCATGGTGTGCGGCTCGGACAGGGACAAGGCCAGCCGGGCATCTTTCAGCGCATGCGCCAGCTGCATCTGCGGCGCGAATTGCTCATTGGCGATGGCGTCCAGTTTGACTTTGACATAGGGCGCCGCCAGCGGTCCGCCCTCCAGGGCGCTCCACAGCTGGTCGGGGGTAAAGCCCAGCGTCTTCGCCAGCTGTGCGCTTTCCGCGATGCCCTGCATCATCGCAATCAGCCAGGCATTGAGGACCAGCTTCATTTTCTGGCTGTTGCCCGCCTCGCCAAACCACTGCGTCCCACGTGAGATAGCGGCAAATACCTGTTCCGCCGGGCTACACTTTTCACGATCTCCGCTGGCGAGCACCAGGATCTGCGCCTTCTCCGCCGGGGCTTTGGTCCCTGAAACCGGGGCATCGACGAAGGTCATCGCCGGCTGACGCTCCCGCAACAAAGCGATAGCCTCCTGGGTCTCCGCCAGGCCGATGGTGCCCATCTGGCAATAGATCGCCTGCGGCTGACAGGCAGGCGCTATTTGCGCCAGTACCTGCAGGGTAGCCTGACCATCGGCGAGCATACTGATGATCACCTCGGCATCGGCCACCGCCTGCTGCGGCGTGGCGTGCAGGGATAATCCCTGCGCCTGTAAATCCTCGCCGCGCGCTGGCGAACGGTTCCAGCCCGCGACGGTAAAGCCCTTCTTCAGCAGATTGCTGGCAAAAGCGTGTCCCATGGCGCCGAGTCCCAGCACCGCGACTTTTGGTAATGTACTCATCTTGTCTGTCCTGATTCGCGTGTTAATAAATGGCGGACGTCTACTATCGCATCTCTGGCACGGATGTCAGTAGCAATAACCGCCCTATAAAGTGACACTGTCACTATATGATAGCCACATTTATCGCGGCTCAGGGCTGGCGGAGCCACTCCAGCAAGCGGCGCATCGCTGGCGACAGGCGTTCGTCATCCTGATAGCACAGGCACAGCCGACGCAGCGCCCAGCGATCCTGCAATGTGATAACGGCGAACCGGTAGCGAGGCAGGTAGCGTTCAGCAATAACGCGCGGCAGGATCGCCGCGCCGGCGCCGTGAGCCACCATCTCGCAAAGCCCTTCAAAATGGCTCATCCTGATGCGGACGTTCAGCGCCTGGCCAAGTCCGGCGGCCTGCTCTTCGATATGCTGCTGCAGGGCGCTGGTCTGATAGAGCGCGACCAGCGGCTCATGGATGATCGTTGCGAAAGCCACCTCGGCGGCGTCACTCAAGGCATGGGCCGGCGGCACGATCAGCACCAGGGGATCCTCCGCGACGGGCTCCAGGCGCAACGGCCCGGGGTCGACCGCATCGGACACCACCCCGGCCTGCGCCACGCCAGCCAGAATGCTGCTGACAATATCCGCGCTGGTGCGCTCTTCGGTGTCGATCTGTATCCCGGGATGCGCGGTCATCCACGCGGCGAGCTTGCCCGGCAGAAAAGCCGACATCGCCGAGGTATTGGCAAACAGGCGCAGCGTGCCCTGCTGACCGCGGGCGAAGGCGTGCATCGCCTGGCGCAGACGCCGCTGCTGCTCTAACAACGGACGCGCATGGCGCGCCAGCACCTCCCCGGCCTCGGTCGTTGTCACCCCCCGGGCATGACGGTGCAGCAGCGGCACACCGACCTCCGCCTCCATTTTGCGCAGCCTTTCGCTGGCGGAGGCCAGCGCCAGATGGGCCGCCGCCGCCCCGCCGGTAATGCTGCCGCTATCCACGATGGCGATAAACAGTCGCAGATCGGCGAGATCCAGTCGCATAAGCCCTCCTTTCCCTTCGGTTTTACCGTAGCCTGCGGGCAACATACCGCATTGTCCACCCGGCGACCAGCTGTTTCAATGCCCTTCTCTGAGCCGATAAGTGAGCCATGATGTTTGATCTTCACACTCTCTGTTTACTGCTGATCTTTATCGCCGCCGGGCTGGTCAAAGGGGTGACCGGTATGGGACTGCCCACCGTGGCGATGGGCCTGCTTGGCCTGCTGATGCCGCCACCGGCCGCGGCGGCCCTGCTGGTGCTCCCCTCGCTGTTAACCAATCTCTGGCAGCTGCTGGCAGGCCCCGCGCTGGCGCAGATTGCGCGTCGCCTCTGGTTAATGATGACCGGGATGATTATCGGCACGCTGGCGGGGTCGTCACTGCTCATCCACCTGAACCCGCGGTGGTCGGCGCTGACGCTGGGCGCCGTGCTGATAGTTTATGCCGGATACGCGCTCCGTGGTCCGGCGGTGCAGGTTTCCGCCCGCGTGGAAAAGCGCCTGTCGCCGCTGATGGGCGGACTGACCGGACTGATCACCGGGGCGACCGGGGTGTTCGTTATTCCGGCGGTGCCCTGGCTGCAGGCGCTGGGCTTTCGTCGCGACGAGCTGGTCCAGGCCCTGGGACTGTCGTTCACCCTCTCCACTCTGGCGATGGCGGCCGGCCTCTCCCTGCACGCTGGCTGGCGCGCAGAGTCGCTGCTGCTGTCGGCGCTGGCGCTGTTGCCCGCGCTGCTCGGCATGTGGCTGGGACAGCGGATCCGCTCGCGTCTCAGCCCGCAGCGCTTTCGTCAGGGCTTTCTGTTGTTCCTGCTGGCGCTGGGGCTGGAGCTTGTCCTCCGGGGGCTGCTGGGGAGATCGGCCTAGCGGCGGGTAATGTGCTTCACATTGTATTTACTGGTGTTCTGGTAGATCTCTGAGAAATCAACGATCGCCCGGTTCTGGGCGTAGCTGACAGACTGCACCCGTAGCAGGAGACTGTTAGGCGCCACCTGCAGCAGCTCCGCCTGCTCGCGGGTCGCCAGCACCGGCGTATAGCTGCGGTGGCTCTCGATAATGGTGATATGGCACTCTTTTTTGAAATAGTTGAACTTAGACTGCTCAAGGTTACCCACGCTGAGCCACGGAAAAGCGGCGTACGGAATGTAGCTGTTCTCCACCAGGATCGGGACCTCATCAATCAGGCGCAGCCGCCTGACGTAGTAGACTTTCTCTCCCGGCTGGATCTTTAACTGCTGGGCAATGGCCGGCGGGGCGTCAAGCAACGTGAACTCAATGACCTTATTACGGTAGTTGGTGACCCCCACCACCTGCATCTGGTAGTTAAACCCCTCCAGCTCGCCGCCATGATAGTTACTCTTACGCACAATGCAGGTTCCGCTGCCGTGCCGTCGGGCGATCAGCTTTTCCTCCTCCAGTAGCGCCAGCGCTTTGCGCAGCGTCATCACCGAGACCTGCAGCTCCGCAGCCAGCGCTTTTTCGCTGGGCAGCATATCCCCGACGGCGTAGTCGTCGCTGTTGATACGGGCCTTCAGTTCGGTGGCAATCTTTTTATAAATCACTTTTAGATGTCTCGTTGAGATGGAGGGTGTGGAAAAGAATGACAAATAACGCATTGTATTTACAGATAATAGTTAACTTTTACGCGAAAGATTAGACGTTAACTCATCTATAAAAATGGCTATATTTATATATCTCTCCTGCAACAATATATATGACTTTCGTCACAGATGGCCTTTTTCCTGCTCGGGATCCCGGTGGTCTGCTCCTAGTCTGATAAGCCTATTGATCAGGTGATGACAGCGGGCTATGAAGACGAGAGGACAACCATGATTGGCGTGAAAAAGCTTCAGGACTTTTCCAAGGCGATGATCGGGCCGGTGCTGTATCTGCCGGCTATCGGCCTGTTGATCGCCCTGTTCAGCATGACCACCAACCGGCTGTGGGTGGATGAAAGCAGCGGGATCTATCTGTTAGGGAAATTCGTCTCCAGCATGCTCTGGGCGCTGATGAACAATCTCGGGTTTCTGTTCTGCCTCGGGCTGGCAAGCGGTCTGGCGAAAACCCGCAAAGCCGAAGCCGCTTTCGTGGCGGCCATGACCTGGCTGGTCTACCTGGCGGCGAACAACAGCTGGCTGACCCTGACCCATCGCCTGGCGACCGGGGCCACCAACGCGCAACTGTATGGCAGCGGACAAACCTACATCTTCGGTTTTCAGGTTATCGATATGGGCGTGTTCCTCGGTATTATCCTTGGCTGCGCTGTCGCCTTTGTACACAATCGCGTGGTCGGCATCGAATTTCGCGGCGCGCTGTCGATCTACGGCAACAGCAAGCTGGTGCTGATTGTGATGCTGCCGCTGGTGGGCCTGTTTGCTATCGCCACCGTCTATCTCTGGCCGGTGGTGGAGTTGGGCATCTCGGCGCTGACCGGCTTTATGAAATCATTTGGCGCCATTGGGGTCTTCCTGTACGGCTTTCTCAACCGGTTCCTGATCCCCACCGGGCTGCATCATCTGATCTGGTCGCCGTTCGTCTTTACCTCTATCGGCGGTCAGTTGCTGATTGATGGCCAGACCGTCATTGGCGCCAAGCCCATTTTCCTCGCCGAAATCGCCCGTCATCCCGTTGACGCGCTCAGTGATTCCGCCCGCTTTTTAACCTATGGGATGGTGAAGATTTTTGGCACCGCCGGGATGGCGCTCGCCTTCTACCGCACGGCGAAACCGGAGAATAAACAGCGACTCAAAGTCACGCTGATCCCCTTAATTGTCACCTCAGTGCTGGTGGGGATCACCGAACCGTTTGAGTTTCTCTTTATCTTCACCGCCCCGCTGCTGTGGCTTATCTACTCCCTGCTGGACGGTTTCTTCCAGATGCTGGCCTGGCTGCTTCACGTGCGGGTCTGCGCCACAAACGGTCTTATCGATTTTGTCGTCTATAACCTGCCCGCCGGCGCCAGCGTGACGCGCTGGCCGGTATTTGTCCTGCTCGGCCTGCTGGAAACCGCCACCATGTACCTGGTCGGCACCTTCTGCATTACCCGCCTGCGAATGCTTACCCCGGGGCGCGAAGCCGCTGCCGATGCGGCGTCTTCCCCACAGACGGATCAGGCGCATGGCGATTCAGACAAAGGCGCGCTGGTGATTGCGGGGCTGGGCGGTAAAGAGAATGTTTGTACGGTGGAAAACTGTTTTACCCGTCTGCGGGTCGATGTGCGCGACCCCGCGCTCATCCAGCAGACGCTGTTGAAAGAGAGCGGCGGGAGCAGCGTGCTGATTAAAGGCAATCATGTCCAGGTGATCTATGGCCTGGGGGTTAACAAAATTCGAACGGCGGTCAACGCCAGTCTGGGTGTAACTGAATAACGAGGTGGTAAATGAAAGATAACTTTGTGGTCACGATTGCCGGCGGCGGGAGTACCTACACGCCAGGGATTGTCATGATGCTGCTGGAAAATATGGCGCGCTTTCCCCTGCGGGAGATCCGTCTGTACGATAACCATCACGAGCGTCAGAAGACCATCGGCGACGCCTGCGCCATTCTGGTGGCTGAACGCTTCCCGCAGGTGAAGTTCAGCTATACCACCGATCCGCAGGCGGCCTTCACCGACGTTGATTTTGTGATGGCGCATATTCGCGTTGGCCTGTATGAGATGCGGGAAAAGGATGAAAAGATCCCGCTGAAATATGGCGTGCCGGGCCAGGAAACCTGTGGGCCGGGGGGGATCGCCTACGGTATGCGCTCGATTGCCGGCGTACTGGAGCTGGTCGATTATATGCAGCAGTACGCCCCGGGGGCGTGGATGCTCAACTACTCCAACCCGGCGGCCATCGTCGCGGAAGCGACCCGTCGCCTGCGTCCCGACGCGCGCATTATCAACATCTGCGATATGCCGGTGGCCATCGAGGGGCTGTTTGCCGACATCCTCGGTCTGCCGTCCCGCAAGGCACTGAACGTCCGCTACTACGGCCTGAATCATTTTGGCTGGTGGACCAGCATCACCGATAAAGCCGGTAACGACCTGATGCCGGCGCTGAAGCGTCACGTGGCGGAGCAGGGTTACAGTAGCCCAAAAGAGGATTTTCAGCATAAGGCGCCGAGCTGGATCGAGACCTTTAAAAAGGTGAAGGATGTGTTTGCCCTTGATCCCCTGACCCTGCCTAACACTTACCTGAAATACTACCTCTACCCTGACTACGAGGTGGCGCACTCTGACCCGGACTTTACGCGGGCCAACGAGGTGATGGCCGGACGTGAAAAAGAGGTCTTCGATATGGCCCGGGAGATCACTCGTCGCGGCACCGCGGAAGGCGCGCATTTCCATGCCGGGGCCCATGCCACCTTCATCGTCGACCTCGCCTGCGCCATCGCCTTTAACACCCAGGAGCGGATGCTGTTGATCGTGGAAAACAACGGGGCGATCGCCAACTTTGACGAGACGGCGATGGTGGAAGTCCCCTGCCTGGTGGGCGTCAACGGCCCGGAACCGCTGGCGATGGGAAAAATCCCTTCGTTCCAGAAAGGACTGATGGAGCAGCAGGTGGCGGTGGAGAAGCTGGTCGTTGACGCCTGGATTGAGAAAAGCTACCAGAAACTGTGGCAGGCCATCACCCTGTCAAAAACGGTGCCCAGCGCCGCGGTGGCGAAAGCGATTCTCGATGAGCTGATCGTCGCCAACGAAGGTTACTGGCCCGCGCTGCACTGATTTTTTGCCACAACCCTGCCGTGAGAGCCCCTCTCGGCAGGGTTATCGCCGGCATCCATCCCGCGATACCTCCTTCCATAGCCTCCCTCAGCGCCAACGCGTCAATGGCCTGCGCGACGCCAGGCCAGACTGACATCACAGCATCGCCAGCCACTATTTTCCCTGAACAGAGTAATGAAATATAAATTCTATTCTTCGATATTATGGCGTAAAAATGTGATCTGCGTTGTATTCTCTACGTTACATTAACCCACTGAAAACAACATCATTATTACTAGCTCGCAAATTTAACCCGCATTTCATAGGGATATACTGCCGCATGCCATTGTGATTGGCTTCATGTATTTACCTTCCTGCAACACCGATTTGAAATTAAATTTTCATAATGTGATCTTGTAGCATGCTCATTCCATTTCTTTGTGCCATATTCTTAGCACGGTAAATCGCCGGAACGACAGCAACGTGCCACACCAGGGCGCTGTCCTGCGGCCAACGTCGGCGCTGCCGACGCACTGAAGACCGCTAACCCGAAAAGGAGAACGGATATCGACGACATCCATGCCAACACCAAGCCGTAAACCTCTTTGACCGCCATTGCTTAGCGTACCCTGCCTTGTGCTGAGCAATTACACAAAGAAGAAAATCATTTAATTCAGTTAGATACGACAACACAGGCGTGATAAATCCTGACTGGGGAGATGTATTTTTATCTTGTGTCGTTCAACAAAATAAAGGGACTACCATGTCATTTATAACAAACCTGAACCAGCAACAGAGAAAACGACTTCATCAGATCACCTTAGTGGCCACCTTCGGCGGCCTGCTTTTCGGTTACGACACCGGCGTTATCAACGGCGCCTTTTCCTCACTGAAGCAGTACATGGCGCTGACCCCGACCACCGAAGGGCTGGTAATGAGTGTCCTGCTGATCGGCGCCGCGCTGGGCAGCGTGTTTGGCGGTAAGTTCGCCGACTACTTCGGCCGGCGCAAATACTTGCTCTTCCTCTCCTTTGTTTTTCTTATCGGCGCCCTGCTTTCCGCCGCGGCTCCCGATATCACTACCCTGCTGATTGCCCGCGCCCTGCTGGGCTACGCCGTCGGCGGCGCCTCGGTCACCGCCCCCACCTTTATTTCTGAAGTGGCGCCCACCGAGATGCGCGGCAAGCTGACCGGCCTGAATGAAGTCGCCATCGTTATCGGCCAGCTGGCGGCGTTTGCCATTAACGCGATCATTGGCATCATCTGGGGCCATCTGCCGGACGTCTGGCGCTATATGCTGTTAGTGCAGGCGATCCCCGCTATCTGCCTGTTTGTTGGTATGTGGCGCGCGCCGGAAAGTCCGCGCTGGCTGATCAGCAAAAACCGCCACGAAGAAGCGCTGCATATTCTCAAACAGATCCGCCCGGCGGAACGCGCACAGAAAGAGTATGACGACATCTCCACCCTGATCAAAATTGAAGCCGGCAATAAGTACAGCACTCAGAACACCTTCACCACTATCCTCACAACGCCATGGATCCTCAAAATTTTGCTGGTGGGCATTACCTGGGCCGCACTGCAGCAAACCACCGGGGTGAACGTCATTATGTATTACGGTACGGAAATCCTGAGTGCCGCCGGCTTCTCAGAGCGTACCTCGCTGATCTGTAACGTGCTGAACGGTGTCTTCTCCGTCGGCGGTATGCTGATTGGCGTGCTGTTCCTTGTCGACCGCTTCAAACGTAAGACGATCATCATCTACGGCTTCGCCATTATGGCCACGCTGCATCTGATTATCGCCGCGGTCGACTACACCCTGGTGGGCGATCTGAAAGCCACCGCTATCTGGCTGCTGGGCGCGCTGTTCGTCGGCGTGATGCAGGGCTCGATGGGCTTTATCACCTGGGTGGTATTAGCCGAGCTGTTCCCGCTGAAATTCCGCGGACTGTCGATGGGGATCTCGGTATTTTTCATGTGGATCATGAACGCGGTAGTCAGCTACCTGTTCCCGCTGCTGCAGGCGAAACTGGGCCTGGGGCCGGTCTTCTTCATCTTCGCGGCCATCAACTATTTGGCGATTCTGTTCGTGGTGTTCGCCCTGCCGGAGACCTCCAATAAATCGCTGGAGCAGTTAGAAGCAGAGCTGTCAGCGAATCATGAGGATAAAAAATCCACTCGTCTCACCAGGGAGGTTGGCTATGATCGATAACATCACGCTGGATAATCTGCACATCGGCTGCAAGGCCAGTAATAAAGCGGAAGTCATCGCCATGATTGGCGCGGAGTGTAAAGCCAAAGGCTATGTCAATCAGGAGTGCGTTCACTTTCTGCTGGAGCGTGAACATCAGGTTTCCACTTTTTTGGGCAATGGCATCACCCTGCCGCATCTGCCGAAATCAGCGACGGATATCATCCTCAAAACCGGGATCGAGATCTTTCAGTTTCCTGATGGCGTTATCTGGGATCGCGGCAACGTGATGTTTATTGCCATTGGCGTGATTGCGAAAGAGAAAGAGCATATTGACGTGCTCAAAGAAATTGCCTCGATATTCAGCGATGAGCTGATCGCGAATGCGCTGTCATTAATCTCTGACAAAAATGACTTCCTGAAGATCCTCCAGCATAACGCGCTGCCCCATTAAGTGCGCCACCGGCCGGGGCGCTGCCCCCGGCCTTTCCATTTATTGGTTTGGCAGCAAACAGACATTGCGAAAAATCTAATTTTCCCCGTTATCACGTCAATCACAATAATAACCGGGGAAATTAACGCATATTAAATTGCTATCAAATCTATTTATTATGCGACAGTCCTTGTTTGACACACCAAAAGCATCAATAAAAACAGAACATTAAGTATTTAAACAGTGTTTTACCCTCTGTTTTGTCAATCAGGCCGCGAGTACCATGCGCCAGTAATTCCTGCGCTATCCCATTAGTTTTGATTTATATCAATACCTCTTCCATGGTTAAAATGCATTTTACAGCGCGATTATTTTGGCAAGGTGTATACGACATTGGTTTTACGATTTGGATATTTATTTAGCCGGCCCGCAAGCCTGTGGGGATGGCTGATGTGTAACGCGCTTAACGGTATCGCGATCGTCCTTTGCTTTCGCGGGATAAGCGTCGTGACAGGCTATCGTCAAGCGGTCTGGCAGGTCATCATCACGCTGGCTATTATTATATCGACCTGGTATAGCGCTAATTATTTCGCCGCCCTGGAAGCGCGGCGCGACAGACGACGCTTTCTGCTGCTGGCCTGGGTGGTCATGACCATTCTGTTGAATTTCATTCACCTGAGCGGTGGTGAATACCGTTATTAAAGGAGCATGCCCATGACGCTGGCGATGCTGTGGGTACTTATCACTCACCATAAAGGGCTCGCGCTCTTGCTGGTCGTGATAATTGCACTGCTGTTTATTGCGCTTACCCCGCTGGTCAAAAAACTGCTGAGCACCCTTCACGATCGTTCCTGACCTTTCTCCCATAGCCGCCAACAGGCGGCTATCTCTCCTCCTGATGGACTGAATCCGCCACCAGCCTCAGCGGCATGCCACCTGCTACTGCGCGCATAAAAAGAAATGAGAACCATTATCAATGAAGCTATGCTAACGTGTCAGCCCACGCAAAACGCCAGATGAGAGAAAACAGGGGGACAGACGAGGTGAAGCAGGATTCAGGGATCATCACAGCGCGGCAGACGCACGGATTGCTGACGCTGGCGATAGGCGCGCTATTTTACAGCAGCGGCAGTTTCGCCCGGCCGGATCTGCAGCCGCTGGGACCGAATATTGCGGATAAAGGGTCAGCTTTCTATCATTTTACCCAGCGCCAGTACGACTCTGCCGATGGCGAACGCCATTACCGGGTGTGGACCGCGGTGCCGGATAAAGCGCCGCCGGCCGCCGGTTACCCGGTGCTGTATATGCTGGACGGCAACGCGGTGATGGATAAACTCAACGACGCGTTTCTGCAACAGCTCTCCGCCGGTTCCCCGCCGGTCATCGTCGCTATTGGTTACCAGACGGCGCTGCCCTTCGATACCGCCGCCCGGGCCTGGGATTACACTCCGCCGCTGAAGGCGCATGAACCTCGCGCCGGGAAAACCGCGCTGCCGCCGCGAAAAACCGGGGGCAACTATCTGTTTCGTCAGCTGCTGAGCGAAACGATGGTTCCACAAACAGAAGCTAACCTGAAAATCGATCCCCGCCAGCGCGCTATCTGGGGCCACTCTTACGGCGGACTGTTTGTACTCGACGCGTGGCGAAACCACTCCCTTTTCAGGATCTACTATTCTGCCAGCCCGTCGCTTGGCCAGGCGCAGACGTCTCCCCTGAAGGACACCCAGCCCCTTGATGCCACCGCGTTTACCGGGACGTCCCTGTATCTGCTGGAAGGCGACGGAAAAGCCGCTGGCGAGCCCTCCGGGCATGAAGCCTCCCTGGGCGTACTGCGTCAGACCCAGCAGCAGCTGGCCAGCAACGGTCTGACGGTGCAATTCTGGCGCTACCCTGGCCTGACGCACGGTCAGATGTTCGAGGTCTCCCTGCGCGCGGCGCTGCTGCACCTTTCCGGGCAGCCTACGTTAGCGCATCAGTAACGATCCCGCGCCCACCAGCCAACGGCGGGTGCGTTAATTCTGCCGTGGCAGATGTTTAACATCGACCGGCTCGCCGAACAGAAAGCCCTGCATTTCGTCGCATCCCTCTTCTTCGAGGATTTGCCGTTGCCCTTCGGTTTCTACCCCTTCGGCGATAAGCGGGGTATTGATTGAGTTGCCCAGCGAGATAATCGCCCGCACGAACGAGCGAACCTGAGGATTGCTCTCCACATCCTGCATAAAGCTACGGTCGAGCTTGATGACGTCGAAATGAAAATCGCGCAGCATGCTCAGGGAGGAGTAACCGGTGCCGAAATCATCCAGCGCAATACTGATGCCCATCTTTTGCAGATGATGCAGCACGCTGAACGCCAGCTGTTTATTGATGATAAACGCCGTCTCCGTCACTTCAAATTCCAGCAGGCTAACCGGATAAGCGGTTCGCATCAGGATCTCGCGGACTTTTTCGATAAAGCTGCGGTGACGCAACTGTACCGGTGAGATATTGACTGAGATTTTTTTATTCAGCCGATTATCCAGTGATTCGCTGCACACCTGCTCCAGTACCCAGTAGCCTAATGGCACAATAGCGCCACTCTCTTCGGCGATGGGAATAAACACCTCCGGCGGGATAGCCCCCAGCTGCGGATGCTGCCAGCGCAACAGCGCTTCATAACCGGTGATGCGACGATCTTTAATGTTGCGGATCGCCTGATAGTGAAGCGAAAACTCCCCCGCCTGAATACCGCGGCGGATGTCGGCGGCCATCATATTCCGCTGCCGCGTCTTGTCGTCCATCTCACGTTCGTACCAGCAAATCTTGTGGTCGAGACTGCTCTTTGCCCGATACATGGCCAGATCGGAATTGCTCAGTACCGTATTAATATCCGTCCCGTCCTCCGGGTAGACGGAGATACCTATGCTGGCGGAGAGGATCACTTCCGTCGCGGCAAACGTCTGCTTACCGCTGAAGCAGTGCCAGAGACGGGTGGCAAAGGCGTCCACCTCGCTTTCATCGGCAAAAGGTTTGACGGCCACAAACTCATCGCCGCCGAAGCGGGCGACCATCTCCTCCTTCTGCAGCGTTTTCAGCACGGCGCCTGCCACGCGCTGCAGCAGCTGATCGCCAATAAGATGGCCCTGCAGATCGTTAATCTCTTTAAACTTATCTAAATCGATGGTGAAAACGGCAAAGCGGCGGGCGTCATTACCGGTGATCAGCTTTTCCACCCGCTCAAAGAACTCCACCCGATTGGGTAAACCGGTCAGCGCATCGTAGCGCGCCATCCACGCGATGCGGTCATTGATCGCCTTCTGTTCGCTGATGTCGCGGGTAATTTTGGCAAAGCCCAGCAGGTTATGTTGTTCATCGCGGATGGCATCGATCATGACATGCGCCCAGAACCGGGAGCCATCTTTACGATACCGCCAGCCTTCGCCTTCAAACTGGCCGCTACGCAGGGCAATTTGCAGATTTTTTGCCGGCACCCCGGAGAGCTGTTCGGCTTCGCTATAGAAGAGACCGAAGTAGCGACCGACGATCTCGTCGCTCAGGTACCCTTTTGCCCGGCGGGCGCCCTCGTTCCAGCTGATGACCGTCCCGTCGGCGCTCAACATATAGATGGCATAATCTTTAACACTTTCAATAAAGTGGCGATAGGCAATATCCGTCAGGTGATCGTTACTCATGGTACAGCGCTCTCTGTGGCTCGGTCGTGGCAAAACGCATTAGATATAACAGAATCACGCCCATAATGAATACAAGGTTAAGGTGTTTTATGGTCGCCTTTCCGGCCCGGGCATGCGCCGACCGCGCGGTGCACACGCCTGTTAAGCGTAGTGGACCTGGCCATCTTCGGAAGTGACAAACTCGGCGATTTTCACACTTAGGTCGCCCACTAATAGTTACTTTTGTTGATTAAAAAGTTTGATTGAAAGAATAAATAAAAGGAGTAATGTTAATAATACTTTCTATGGAGGTTAAATATGTTGCGTGATTATTTAAAAGTGGAAAAAGAAGATCGTCTGGTTGAACAACAGAGTCGTCATGACAATAGTCAGCATTATTCTTCGGTGACCGAATGGGTTATTTTAAGTAAAGATGGCCAGCGTAAAGGTCGGGTATCCCTGTTTGACCGCTTCACCACCCGCCGCTCCTGGAGCGACAGCTTCCGCATTACGCAGTTCGATAATGCGGGTAAAGTGGTGGTGGATAAACTCACTGACGCGCTGTAAACCCCCCGGATTCCCGGCCTGACGGGAGAATATTCATACGCAAAATTAACACCTGCATAAAATATATTGATGCGTCGCCATCATGTTATTTTCATTCCGCATACTGATAACCTAATGGGTAATTTACGCCATGGTAAACAGCGCGAATTTTTAACCCGAACACATGCTGAAAAATAAGCCCGCCGGTCGGGCTTTTTTGCATGGTGTTCGCCGCCCAGGCCACAAAATGCCAGGGACATCCCGCGCTGGATGGTATACGATACATATACGAATCATATATGGGTTGTTGCTATGGGAATCGTCAAAATCTCCGATCTGCTGCACGATGACATTCGTGATGCCAGCAAAGCCATGTCCCGCTCCGTCAATGCGCAGGCGGAATACTGGATCCGTCTGGGCATGATGAGCGAACTCTACCCCGAGCTTAACCACCAGCAGATCAAACTGCTGATGCTGAAATCCGGCTCTGACCGTCTGCTGGAGGTGATCAATGCCATCAATAATCATTAAAACCGCCGATGAGCTCGCGCGCCAGCGTCATGCCGGCCAGCTGCTGGCATCGGTGTTTGCCATGCTGGATACCTTTATCGTTCCCGGCGTGACGACGATGGAAATCAACGATCGAGTGGAAGATTTTATCGTCAACCAGCTGCACGCCCGCCCTGCCAGCAAGGGGCAATACGACTTTCCCTATGTGTTGAACACCTCGATTAACGACGTGGTCTGCCATGGGATCCCCAAGGCGACCGAGCATCTGCGCTCCGGGATGATCGTTAACGTCGATATTACCCTCGAGAAAGCGGGCATGATCGCTGACTCCAGTAAGATGTACCTGATAGGCGACGTTTCCCCGCTGGCCCGCCGGCTGGTAAAGACCACCTATGAAGCGATGTGGAAAGGCATTGAGGTGGTGAAACCTGGCGCGACGCTGGGCGACATCGGCCATGCCATTCAGCGCTGGGTCGAGGACCATGGCTACAGCGTGGTCAGAGAATACTGCGGTCACGGCGTCGGTCAGGAAATGCATGAAGAGCCGCAGGTGCTGCACTACGGCAGGCCCGGGGAAGGCGCCGTGCTGCGGGAAGGCATGGTATTCACTATTGAACCGATGGTGAACCAGGGCGACAGTCGTATCAAGACCAAAAAGGATGGCTGGACGGTGGTCACCCGCGATAAAAAACTCTCCGCGCAGTGGGAGCACACCGTGGCGGTGACCGCCAACGGTTTTGAGGTACTGACGCTGCGCGACGACGAGCAGTCGCGGATCCGCTGAGTTACCTGTTCGCTTTGCCGAGGCGCCCATAACGGATAATCCTGCCCGGGGCCGGGAATGCTGAGGTACCTTCTGGCGGGGCAGCCCGACTGACGCCTCTCTCTTGATGGCCGCAGTCCGAACAAGGAATTGCTCTGACCGGCGAATCGTAAGAGAATAGCGCCTACACGCGACGATCTGATTACACGGGAGTTCATCATCAGCCATTCTCGTCGATTCCCCTTAGCCAGCAAAGTGGCGCTGGCAGGCGCGGCGCTCATCGCCGCCGGCATGCTGTTCAGCTGCACCAGTAAGGCCCCGAAATCCCTCGTCACGCCGCCGAAGAGCGCGGCCGTTAAAGCCGGTCAGACGCACCGGGAGCCGGTACGCGGCGTCTGGCTGACCACCGTCTCGCGCCTTGACTGGCCGCCGGTCGGGTCGATTATCGCCAGTACGCCGGAAAGCCGCATCACGCAGCAGAAGCTGGCGCTGATCGCCAAACTCGATAATCTGCAGCGCCTGGGGATCAACACCGTCTTTTTCCAGGTGAAACCGGACGGTACGGCGCTCTGGCGGTCGGATATTCTACCGTGGTCCGATATGCTGACCGGCAAAATCGGCGAATACCCCGGCTACGATCCGCTGCAGTTTATGCTGGATGAAGCGCACAAGCGCGGCATGAAGGTTCACGCGTGGTTTAACCCTTACCGCGTCTCGGTCAACACCAAACCGTCGACCATTGCCGAGCTGAATAACACCCTCACTCAGGTACCGGCCAGCGTGTTTGTCCTGCACCGTAACTGGATCCGCACCGCCAGCGACCGCTTTGTTCTCGACCCGGGTATTCCCGAAGCGCGTGACTGGATCACCAGCATCGTCGCTGAAGTGGTGCAGAACTACCCGATTGACGGCGTGCAGTTCGATGACTATTTCTACACCGAAACCGCCGCTTCCCCGCTTAACGACAACGAGACCTTCCGCCGTTACGGGCAGGGCTATGCCTCGAAGGGCGACTGGCGGCGGCATAACACTCAACAGCTTATTGCCCAGGTCTCCGCGACCATTAAAAAACTCAATCCGAACGTCGAGTTTGGCGTAA
The DNA here is from genome assembly GCF_040065275.1 of Klebsiella sp. JB_Kp042. Classification (NCBI taxonomy): domain Bacteria; kingdom Pseudomonadati; phylum Pseudomonadota; class Gammaproteobacteria; order Enterobacterales; family Enterobacteriaceae; genus Klebsiella; species Klebsiella sp. JB_Kp042. The sequence continues at coordinate 2,322 of NZ_JBEAJL010000018.1, read as the reverse complement.
GCCCGGCCGGGGTGTGGCGCAACCGCTCCCACGATCCAGCGGGGTCTGATACCCGTGGCGCGGCCGCCTATGATGAATCCTATGCCGATACCCGCAGCTGGGTGCAGCAGGGACTGCTCGACTACATCGCCCCGCAGATCTACTGGCCATTTGCCCGCGATGCGGCGCGTTATGATGTGCTGGCCAACTGGTGGGCCGAGGTGGTTAAGCCCACGCATACCCGGCTGTATATTGGCGTGGCGCTGTACAAGGTGGGTGAACCGTCCAAAAATGAGCCTGACTGGACGGTGGATGGCGGCGTGCCGGAGCTGAAAAAGCAGCTCGATCTCAATGAGTCCCTGCCGCAGATCCAGGGCACCATCCTGTTCCGCGAAAACAACCTCAATCAGCCGCAGACCCGCCAGGCGGTTAACTACCTGCGCAGCCGCTGGGGGCAGCCGCAGAGCTAACCGCCACTCGGCTTCGCTATCGCGCCTGCAGCCCTTGCTGCAGGCGGGCGTGCAGTTTCAGCATGTTCTCCGTGATCGCCCGCCAGACGTGGGCGGAAAAGTCCGCCGGCAGCGTCCGGCGGGCGCTTTCGATGGCCTGCGGCACGCGGTCGGCAAACTCGTCAAGGATCGCCAGCATCTGATCCCGGGGAAAGTTAACCGCTTTGGCGGTCGCCAGAAAATGACGCGGATAGATGGCGTTAATCTCCGTTTTCCGCCCTCGGGTGGCGTTGAGCCCCATCGACAGCTTCAGGTCGCGCAGATGCAGTCCCGTCCCTCCCAGCACCGGAAATGCCGAAATAATGTCGTAGAACGGCGTGAGCCGGTAGCTGCCGCCGGGCAGCAGAAAGAGCGAGAAATTCTTCGCATGCCCGTCCGTTGCCCCGGTTAGCCACTGGAACACCATGAACTTCATAAAGTCATAGCGATCTTTCAGGGCTTCACTGGAGCCCAGCAGAAAGGTCATGATCGCGGCGATACCCGGCCCGCCGTCAGACTCGTATTTCATCGACGACGGGATGCCAAATGCCTGACACAGATCCTCTTGTGGCAGCCGCAGCAGCACGCGCCCCTCCTGCGCCCAGCGCCGGTCGAAGCGGGTCACCGCCAGCGCACGGATCCGCGGGGTGGTGATAATCTCCGCCTCCGGCACCGCCAGGCCCAACGCCCTGGCCAGCGCCAGGCACAGATATTCGTTATCCACGCTTTCACGCAGATCCAGCGTCGCATTGGGCTGTTTTATCTCGCCAATGGGCAGTTTAATGATATGGGTGGTCGGGGTGGTGCCCTGCGGAATACACCAGTGCTCGCCCATTCGCAGCAGCGCGGTTTTCTCCTGGGCGCCGGCCACCGAGATACGAAAATCGTCCTGGCCGGTCACCATCCCGAGCGGAATATCCGACTGGTAGGCGGTCAGCAACGCGGTCAGTTGCGCCCCATCCAGCGTCTGCCAGCGCAACGCTGCAAGATGCGCCTCTTCTCCCGGCGGCAGCAGAGTCACCGCCCCTACGCTATCCCGGCCGACCTCGGCCAGCAGATCGAACGGCTGTTTCGAGCGCGCCTGATAGCGCCTGACGATCCGGTCGCGGACCTGTGGGCTGTCGGGCAGCAGGTTATCAAAATAGTGATACACCGCGTCGGCGGTGATATTGCCATACTGCAGCGGCAGCGAGAGGGAGAGCGGCCTGGCGCGCGGGCTGCGCAGCCACTCGTCATCATAGCGGAAACTGTGCGCCCCGTTGGCCTGGCGGGTTAAGGTTCCCACGCGCACATTGTTCATCCAGGTGGTGAGCGTCGCCATTACCAGTCCAGATCCGTGGTGTTATCGGGGGCCGTCGCCGTCTCGGCCGGCTTGGCGTTCAGGGTCATCACCACCCCCAGCGACTGGAGGATCTTGAACAGGGTGGTCAAGGTGGTTTTGTCCGGGTGATTTTCAAAATTGGACAGCGTCGCCTGTTTAATGCCGATCCGGCTGGCCAGCGCCTCCTGAGTCCAGTGATTTTGCTGGCGCAGCAGTTTCAGGTAATTGGCCAGCTGAACGGGACTGTATATCTGCGGGGAATGCATCGCTTGTTCCTCACCATCGTTTATCCCCCTATCGGGATAAATCTGCTTTTATACCCTACAGGGGATAATGTCAAGATTATCCCCTGGTGGGGATAGGAGTATAATTATCCTTGTGTGGGGATAAAACAGGAAGAATGGTGGCCGGAGACACCTTTACATGCCCGGTGGCGGCTGCGCCTTACCGGGCCTACAAGCTGTCTCTGCCCGCTCCGCAACGATCCAGGCCGGGCAAGCGCAGCGCCGCCCGGCAACGGGCAGCCGGCTCTGT
>NZ_JBEAJL010000017.1:0-55732 GCF_040065275.1 Klebsiella sp. JB_Kp042 | reverse complement strand
CAGTCAGACCCGGACAGGTAGGCCGGGTAAGGCGCAGCCGCCACCCGGCACAAAATCGGCGCACGTGCTCCATGCCTCTGCGGAGGCATTTTTTACGTCCGTCTGGCAAACCTGACAAATAACCTGGCAGGAGCAAACAAACGCCCCGGCGCCGCGGGCTGGTAGCTTAAGGGTGACAAAGCCGACATTCGCAGCGGCAAAAGACAACACAACAATAAGATGAGGTCATCATGGCAAACGGCTTGAAATTTTCCCCTCGTAAAACCGCGCTGGCGCTGGCCGTGGCGGTGGTTTGCGCCTGGCAATCCCCGGTCTTCGCTCACGGCAGCGAAGCGCACATGGTGCCACTGGATAAAACGCTGGAGGCGTTTGGCGCTGACGTGCAGTGGGACGACTATGCGCAAATGTTTACCCTGATAAAAGACGGCGCTTACGTCAAAGTGAAGCCCGGCGCTAAAACCGCGATCGTCAACGGCAAAACCCTTAATCTGCCGGTGCCGGTGGTGATGAAGGACGGTAAAGCCTGGGTCTCCGATACCTTTATCAACGACGTGTTCCAGTCCGGTCTCGACCAGACCTTCCAGGTGGAAAAGCGCCCTCACCCGCTAAACTCGCTCTCGGCGGCGGAAATCAGCGACGCGGTGACCATTGTCAAAGCCGCGCCGGAATTCCAGCCTAATACCCGGTTTAGCGAAATTTCCCTGCATGAGCCGGATAAAGCGGCGGTATGGGCCTTCGCCCTGCAGGGTACGCCAGTGGATGCGCCGCGCACTGCCGATGTGGTGATGCTGGATGGCAAACAGGTGATGGAGGCCGTGGTCGATCTGCAACACAAAAAAATCCTCTCATGGACGCCGATCAAAGGCGCCCACGGCATGGTGCTGCTCGATGATTTCGCCAGCGTGCAAAACATCATCAACGCCAGCAGTGAATTCGCGGCGGTGCTGAAAAAGCACGGGATTACCGATCCTGGAAAAGTGGTCACCACCCCGCTCACCGTTGGCTACTTCGATGGCAAAGATGGTCTGCAGCAGGATGCGCGCCTGCTGAAGGTGGTCAGCTATCTCGATACCGGCGACGGCAACTACTGGGCGCACCCGATTGAAAACCTGGTGGCGGTGGTCGACCTGGAAGCGAAGAAAATCATCAAAATCGAGGAAGGCCCGGTGATCCCGGTGCCGATGGAACCGCGGCCGTATGATGGCCGGGACCGCAACGCCCCGGCGGTGAAACCGCTGGATATTACTGAACCGGAAGGCAAAAACTACACCATTACCGGGGATACCATTCACTGGCGGAACTGGGATTTCCACCTGCGTCTTAACTCGCGCGTCGGGCCCATCCTCTCGACGGTGACCTACAACGATAACGGCAAAAAACGCCAGGTGATGTATGAAGGTTCCCTCGGCGGGATGATCGTCCCCTACGGCGACCCCGACGTCGGCTGGTATTTCAAAGCCTATCTGGACTCCGGCGATTACGGCATGGGCACCCTGACCTCGCCGATTGTACGCGGCAAAGACGCGCCGTCGAATGCGGTGCTGCTGGATGAAACCATCGCCGACTACACCGGCGCGCCGACCACCATCCCGCACGCTGTCGCCATCTTCGAGCGCTACGCCGGGCCGGAATATAAGCACCTGGAGATGGGCAAGCCCAACGTCAGTACCGAGCGCCGGGAGCTGGTGGTGCGCTGGATCAGCACCGTCGGCAACTACGACTATATCTTTGACTGGGTATTCCACGACAACGGCACCATCGGTATCGACGCCGGCGCCACCGGGATTGAGGCGGTGAAAGGCGTGCTGGCGAAGACCATGCACGACCCCAGCGCCAAAGAGGATACCCGCTACGGAACGCTGATCGACCATAATATTGTCGGCACCACCCACCAGCATATCTATAACTTCCGCCTCGACCTCGACGTGGACGGCGAAAACAACACCCTGGTGGCGATGGACCCGGAGGTGAAGCCCAACACCGCCGGCGGCCCGCGCACCAGCACCATGCAGGTGAATCAGTACACGATCGACAGCGAACAGAAAGCGGCGCAGAAATTCGACCCGGGCACGATTCGCCTGCTGAGCAACACCAGCAAAGAGAACCGCATGGGCAACCCGGTCTCTTACCAGATCATCCCTTACGCCGGCGGCACCCATCCGGCGGCGACCGGCGCCAAATTCGCCCCGGACGAGTGGATCTACCATCGTCTGAGCTTTATGGATAAACAGCTGTGGGTGACGCGCTACCACCCGAGCGAACGCTATCCGGAAGGCAAATACCCCAACCGCTCCGCTCACGATACCGGGTTAGGCCAGTATGCGAAGGACGATGAGTCGCTGACGCACCAGGATGACGTGGTGTGGATCACCACCGGCACCACCCACGTGGCGCGCGCTGAAGAGTGGCCGATCATGCCAACCGAATGGGCGCACGCCCTGCTGAAGCCATGGAACTTCTTTGACGAAACGCCGACCCTCGGCGAGAAGAAACAGTAATCTTAACCCACGGTGAAATCGAGCAGGATTTTACCGCCTCTTCCCGGCTGGCCGGGGGCGGCAATCGCCTCCCGCCAGTCGTTCAACGCCACCCGCCGGGCCGGCGGTTGCGTGGTCGTCGGCAGCCGCTGCCAGATCTCGTCGAACGCCGCCCGCCATGCCGCCACGCTAAGGCCAGGCAGCGCCTCCCGCAGATGAAACTTGCGCACCGCCGCGCTGGCGCGCGTCTGGATCAGCGGCCGTCCGGATAATAAGCCATAGGAGATCAGGATCGACGATGCGGGCAGCACCGACAACAGCGTGTTCCCCAGCTCCCCGCCCACCGCGTCAAACACCAGATCGCTGTGCTGGCTGACCTTCTCCACCAGCGCCCGGTCGGCCTCGAGGATCGGATAGATCCCGGCCTGCTCCAGACGCGCCCGATGCTGCGGCGAGCGAATAATCCCGCTTACCGAACGGGCGCCCATGGCCAACGCCCACTGCCCCAGCAGGCTGGCGCAAGAGGAGGCGGCGGCGGTCAGCACGATCTGTTTCCCGGCAACCGGCCAGCGTCTGAGCATCAGCATCGCGGTCAGCGGATTGATATACCCGCGGGCGGCCAGCAGATCGTCCACCACCGCGGGAACCGGCACCAGCCAGGTCTCATCCAGATCGATAAACCGCTGCCAGGTGCCGCCCCCGCGCAGGGGCAGCACCCGCTGGCCCGCGGTCAGTCGGCTGCCGAACGGCGCGGCGACCACCTCGCCAAGGCCTTCGTAGCCGGGCACGGCCGGCAGTCGGGTACGGTGGCGATAGGCGCCGGTAATGGGGATCAGATCTGAGGGATTCACCGGGGCATAGCGCATCCTGACCCGCACCCGTCCGCCGGCCAGCGGCGCCAGCGGGGTGCGTTTCAGCGATAGCACCGCGGCCGGCGGCCCGTAGCGGTCATAAACAATGGCGTCATTGAACATCGACAGGCTCCAGACAACGAAAGGCGGGATCATAGCAGATCCCGTCCGCAGCCGCTTACGCCGGTGGCCAGACCTGGGGGAACAGTGGCGAATCCAGCGGGTCGCCGTCCCGCAGAGTCAGTTCGGGGAACGGCGGCGAGGTCACACCGCCGCGGTCGGCAAACGCGGCGTCATCCCCCACCCAGCGGGCGGAGAAGACCCGTCGCGCCCGCGCCCCGGGGTTGCCGCGGGCGCCATGGACGGTGCGAAAATGGAAGGCCACCGCGTCCCCCGGCTCCAGCGCCCAGCTGACGATATCGTACTCATCCTCATGGGCGTCGATATCCGGCAGCGCGCTGAACCGGGTGTGTTCGTAGAGTTTTGTGCCATTGAAGCGGGTGGGACTGTACTCCGCCTCCCAGCGATGCGACCCGCGAATGCAGCGCAGCGAGGTGACCTCCGCTACCGGGTCCAGCGGGATCCAGAAGCTGACGTTCTGCCGGCCGGAGACGCAATAGTACGGCTGATCATGATGCCAGGGGGTAACCGTGCTGCCTCCGGCGGGTTTGACCAGCGTATGCTCATGGAAAAATTTCGCCGTCTGCGACTGCATCAGCGCCGCGGCGATCTCCGCGGCCGCCGACTGGAAGACAAACTCGCTAAACGCCGGGATCCGCGACCAGTTACAGTAATCCTGAAAGAAAGGCGGCGAGCCATCTTTGGGGATCACCGTGCGCGCATGACCATATTCGCTGGGGCTGGCCATCAGCGCCGTGACCCCCTCGGCGAGGCGCTCAACCCAGGGGGTAAAAACGCCCTTCAGTAATACCACGCCATCCGCCTGCCAGCGGTCGACAGTCGCTTGATCGATATGGGGAGAGTGTTGATTGTGCATCGCTTGGGTTCCTGTGTGGGTGGATCAGGTAAGCGGTTCTGCGGGCTCGGCGCGCATCCAGGCGCACAGCTGGCCCAGCATCGTCATACAGCGTTCGGTCTGGTCGATGCTGATGTACTCATCGGCCTTATGGCCCTGGGCCATGCTGCCCGGCCCGCAGACCAGGGTCGCGACGCCCATCTCATCGAACAGCCCCCCTTCGGTGCCGAACGCCACGGTGGAAAACCGATCGCTGCCGCACCACTGCGCCAGCCAGCGGGCGAAGTCGGACTGCGGATCGCTGAGCAGCGGCGGGTAGTGGCTCAATAGCTGAAACTGGATGTCGCTCTCACCGCCGACCCGGCGCATCTCCGGCAGCAGCCGGCGGCGGGCGTAGGCCGCCAGCGCCTCGGTGACCGCTTCGGGACGCATCCCCGGCAGGTAGCGGATCTCAAAATCAAAGCGGCAGGACTGCGGGACGATGTTCAGCGCGGCGCCGCCCTGAATGGTGCCCACCTGCAGGGTGCTAAAGGGCGGCGAGAAGCGGCTGTCCTGCTGCCGGGCCAGACGCGCGCTCAGCCGATCCAGGCGGTTAATCAGCCTGGCCGCGTAGCGGATGGCGTTCACGCCCTGTGGGGCATAGGCCGAATGGCAGGCCTGGCCCTCGATACAGCAGCGCATGGCTAGTTTGCCTTTATGACCGAACACCGGCTGCATCTCCGTCGGCTCGCCTATGAGGCACAGCGCCGGTTTCTCCGGCGAGGCCTGCAGAAACGCCACCAGGCTACGCACGCCGAGACAGCCGACCTCTTCATCATAGGAGAAGGCCAGATGCAATGGCATGCGCAGCGGCGCCGCCAGAAAGTCATCCACTGCCGCCAGCACGCAGGCGAGAAAGCCCTTCATATCGGCGCTGCCGCGGCCGTAGTAGCGGCCATCGCGCTCGGTCAGGCTAAACGGCGGCACGCTCCAGTCCTGCCCGTCCACCGGGACCACGTCGGTGTGGCCCGAGAGCATCACCCCGCCGCCGCCGGACGGCCCCAGGCGGGCGTAGAGATTGGCCTTACCGCCCGACGGGTCATAAAAGCGGCGGGACGCCACGCCGCGGGCGGCGAGAAAATCGGCGATCCAGTCGATCATCGCCAGGTTCGAATGGCGGCTGGTGGTATCAAAGGCCAGCAGCGCGGCAAGGATCGCTCCCGGCGTGTTATTCATCGCCAGGCACGCCATAGGCCGGCGCCTCGCGCGGGTCGAGCGCCCGGGTAATATAGGCCTCCATTTGCGGCTCCCACGCCAGCCACAGCTGCTCAAGGGCCGCCAGCGGATCCGCCTCCGCCCAGTCAATGCGCAGGTCGACCACCGGCCATGGGTAATCATCCACCACCTTCACCGCCGCCGAGTGGACCGGGCCGGCCTCGCCCCCGGCGACGATCCCGGCGCGCAGCCCGGCCAGCAGCCGGCTGGCCAGCTCACCGGTGGCGGCCTCAAAGGCGCCCACCATCGCGGCGATCACGCCCTGACTGGCCAGCATATTGCCCGCCGCCACGCAGTTATTCCCCGCCAGGGCGCCGCCGATCCCGAGGGTGAACTCCCCGCTGAACACCGCTGTGTCGCCGTTGGCGTCAATCGCCGCCACCTGGCGATACTCGCGGAAGCGATCCTCCGCCAGAGCCTGCTTCATGGCCTGCTCAACGCTGGCCCCCGCCTCGATCGCGCTGAGGATCTGCGGCCCCAGCGACGGCAGGGTAATATTCTGGCTGGAAACCGCCCCCACGCCAGGCAGCAGCCACGGACAGCGCGACCCGACGGCCATGCTCGATGAACTAATGGCGATGCCCAACTGACCCGTTTCCGGGCAGCGGGCGGTAAGGGAGAGGGTCATTCTGCCGCCTCCCCCTGCCAGTCGTCGGGGATCACCGCCGTGACGTCAATCTCCATCAGCCACTGCGGCTGCGCCAGGGCCGACACCACCACCCCGGTGGAGATGGGGAAGACCCCTTTCAACCATTTGCCCACCTCCTGATAGACCGGCTCGCGATAGCGGGGGTCGATCAGATAAGTGGTGGTCTTGACGATATGCGAGAGGTCGCTGCCGGCCTCTTTCAGTAGCTGTTCGACATTCTTCATCGCCTGCTCCGCCTGGGCCCGCGGGTCACCGAGGCCGATCAGGTTGCCGGCGAAATCGGTGCCGACCTGGCCGCGAACGTAGACGGTATTCCCCGCCCGCACCGCCTGGCACAGATCGTTATTCAGCGCCTGGTTCGGGTAGGTCTCTTTGGTGTTAAACATGCGAATACGGGTATGGGTTGGCATCAAAGCACTCCTTCAGGAATCGGTTATCAGGACGGCTGGTAGCGCTGATACTGGCGCTGAATGGCGATCTGGTCGGCAATATATTGGGCATCGTGCCAGACGCCCCAGATAAAGGTGGACCCGCGCCGCGACAGCCACGGCAGGCCGAGGAAATAGACCCCCGGCTCCGTCGACACGCCGCGGTGATGCTGCGGCCGCTGCGCGTCATCGAAGGCGTTGACCTTCAGCCAGCGATAATCGTTGGTATACCCGGTCGCCCAGATGATGGCGCCGATCCCGGCCTCGGCCAGGTCGAGGCTAAGCAGCGGGTCGCTGACGCAGGCCGGGTCGGGCAGAAAGTCACGGGCGGAGGGCTCTTCGGGCAGATCCAAACCGTTGCGCGCGACCCAGTCGTCGGCGGCGTCGAGCAGCGCAAGATAGGAGGCATCGCCGCGGCGGATATTCTCGGCCAGGTCGGGGTGGAACAGCGCCCTGGCGCCGTCAAAGCCGCGAGTCTGCCCCACCAGGGTGACCCCCTGATGCGCCAGCTGGCGAAAATCGACGGTATGGCCGCCGCGCGCGCCGCTCACCGCGATAGTGACATGCTCTTTCCCCGGTGCATTGGCCGCGGCGTCCCACATCCCCAGCACGCCGAGCCACCAGCAAAAATCGCGCTGGCGATAGCGACGCGGCGGCCGGTCGTGCGCCCCCACCGACAGCCACACCGCGCGTCCGGCACGCTGTAGCTCATCGGCAATCTGCACGCCGGAGGATCCGGCCCCCACCACCAGCACGCCGCCCTCCGGCAGCTGCTGCGGATTAAAATAGTGCGCCGAATGGAGCTGCTGAATAGCCTCACTCTGCGGGGCGATGGCCGGGATCGTCGGGCGCTGAAAGGGTCCGGTAGCCGCCACGATCCGCTGCGCCTCAATTACCCCCTCGGAGGTGTCGACACGAAAGCCCGGCCGCCCGGCGAGGCGTTCGGCGCTGTACACTTCCACCCCGGTGCGGATCGGCGCATTGAAGCTGCGGGCATAGGCGGCAAAATAGTCCGCAACCTGCTCTTTGCCGACAAAGCTGTCCGGCGGGCAGTCAGGGAACATCATCCCCGGAAACCGATCGTGCCAGGCCGGGCCGTTGGCCACCAGCGAATCCCAGCGCCCGCTGCGCCAGGCCTGGGCAATACCCTGTTTCTCCAGCACCAGATGGGGGATATCCAGCCGGGTCAGATGCTCGCTCATGGCGACGCCCGCCTGCCCCGCGCCGACCACCAGGGTATCGATCTCGGTTATCTGTTCAGTCATTTCTCTATCCTTCAAGCACAGTTGCCGACGAGGTCGCCGGAATTGACGGCTTTCAGGTTATTTAACTGTGACGAATTGGTAAAATATTATAAAACGATCGACTGAATAGAATTTTACGAGGCTGAGTGGCGACAGAAAAAATAACGCCTGCCGGATCGACAGGCATTATTTCAGCCGTGAGAGGGGGTTAATTCGATACTGCGACAATAATCCATAAACAGTTGCGTCGGCCGCGTCGGTTCATTATTAGCGAGGTGCGCCATAATTAAGGTTGAGGCGGGCATGTCGTCGGCAATATCCCGCTGCACCACCCTTTCGCCATCGTAGGTCATATCGCAGCAGGGCCGGGTGACCAGCACCGAAAAACCGAGCCCCTGGCCGACCATACAGCGCACCATTTCGATAGAGGGGGAGCTGTAAGCCACTTCCGGGTGATAGCCCTTTTCCTTAAAGATGGAGATGAAATAATTTTTACTTGGGACCGCATCGAGGAGGATCATCGGCTCGCGACTCAGCTCCTGCAGCGTCACCTGCGCCTTTTGCGCCAGCGGATGCGCGGCGGGCAGCAGCGCGTAGGGTTTATGCGGAGCATTAAGCCGCTCTTTATTGATCGAGTGGCCGAGCTCCAGATCGTAGACCAGCGCCAGGTCGAAGCGGCCGCGGTGCAGGCCATGCATCAGCTCATGCTGTTCGCCGTCATACAGATGCAGCGTAATTTCCGGATAGCATTTCTTAAACCCGGCCACCAGCTTCGGCATATACAGCGGGGCCACCGACTCAAAGCAACCAATGGAGATCATGCCAGAAACCAGCTCCTTATCCGCTCGCGAATTCTGCTCAAATTCCCACGACAGGCGCAGCAGCTCCTTCGCTTTATCGTAGATCCGCCGACCGCTGGAGGTGAGCGAGACGCCCTGCGCGTGGTGGCGAATAAACAGCTGCTGGTCGAAGGTGCTCTCCAGATTCTTAATGGCAATGGAAATCGACGGCTGCGCAATGTGCAGCTGGCGGGAGGCCTCGGCGATACTCTCCGTCTCCACCACGGTGACGAAATATTTGAGCTGCTTCAGGGTAAATCGGTTCATAGCATCACCATTGATAAAATATGGTCCGGCGCACGCGGGGAATAGTTTTCCTCTAAGTCCCAAGCAATCCGCGTGCCACCCGCGAAGAATGGCGGCGCATTGCCCGCCAGGGGGCGATATTATTTTTTCTCCTCCCGCGCCGGCGCGGTTTATTTCTCCGTTTGCACCATCATGCATCACGCTGCACATTGAGCAGGCAGCGGTCGCCCCAGTTTCGCGCAAAATAACCTGTCTGCATAAAATGGCGTTATTGAATTACAGCTATTGTTTTTAAATTGTTTACGTAAAGTATCCTGATAATCACTTTAAATTCCATATCGTTAATAACGCTGTATAGTTTTTTTAAACTTAAAGACCAAAAATTTACTAATTGCCTCTGAAAGCATCCTGCCAGCATAGTGTATTCGCACGATGAACACCGGCGGCTCCCCATTAATGCACAGCCGAGCCGCTTTCATTTAGGTTAATTATGACGAGTGAAATAGCCCATGACGTTTAACTGGAACTACATGTTAAGCCTGCTCAGCGATGCCGATTTTTGGTGGGCCACCTGGACCGTCATTAAATTAAGTCTGCTGACCTGGGGCTGCAGTATTGTGCTCGGATTTGTTCTGGCGCTGGCTAAACAGTCGCCGCGCGGCTGGTTATCCACCCCTGCCCGGCTGTATATCTGGTTATTTCGCAGTATGCCGCTGCTGGTCCTGCTGATTTTTGTCTACAACATGCCGCAGGCGCTGCCCTCCTTCGCGCCGGTGCTGAACGACCCCTTCTGGGCCGGCCTGCTGGCGATGGTCCTCAGCGAAGCGGCCTATATCGCCGAGATCCATCGCGGCGGGCTGCTCTCCATCCCCCGCGGGCAGAGTGAAGCCGCTCGGGCCCTGGGTTTGCGCTACGCCGGGATCCAGTGGCGGGTGATCATTCCCCAGGCGCTGCGCGTCGCCCTGCCGGCGCTGGCCAATGAGTATATCGCCATCGTGAAGCTCAGTTCGCTGGTGTCGGTGATCTCCCTGACCGAAATATTGATGGTCGGCCAGCAGCTTTACTCGCAGAACTTTCTGGTCATGGAGACCATGACCGCCGTGGCGTTTTATTACATCTTTATCGTCACGGTGTTCGATTTTCTGCTGAAACGGCTGGAGAACTACCTCGATGTCACCCGACGCGACACCGCCCGGCCGGTGGATGCCGAGATGCAGCAGTTGGCGACCGCCCGCCGCCCGGCGATGGCGCGCAGCGTCTCCCAGGGCCATGAGCCGGCGCTGCAGGCCTCTAAGCTGCATAAGGCCTACAACAACGTCGAAGTGCTGGGGGCGGTGAGCCTGCAGATCCAGCCCGGCGAAGTGGTGTCGGTCATCGGCCCGTCGGGCTCGGGAAAAACCACCCTCATTCGCCTGCTGAACGGTCTTGAGCAGATCGACAACGGCGAAATTCAGATTAACGGCCAGCCCTTTATACATCTCGACCGCCAGGGGCAGCAGAAGCCGCGCTTTATGGAGAATGCCGAACACCGTCTGAATATCGGCATGGTGTTCCAGAGCTTCAACCTGTTCCCGCATCTGACCGTGTTCGGCAATCTGCTGCTGGCCCCGCGCTATCACCATCTGGCAAGCGACGCGGAGCTGCGCCAGCACGCCTGCGAGCTGCTGCACAAGGTGGGCATGCTGGAACACGCCTGGAAGTATCCGCACCAGCTCTCCGGCGGTCAGCAGCAGCGGGTGGCAATCGCCCGCGCCCTGATGATGCGCCCGCAGATCATGCTGTTCGATGAGCCCACCTCGGCGCTGGATCCGGAAAAAGTGAATGAGGTGCTTCAGGTTATCGAATCCCTGGCCCATGAAGGCATCACCATGGTCATCGTCACCCACGAGATGAACTTCGCCTTCAAAGTGTCTGACCGGATCGTGTTTATGGAGAAAGGCCGGGTGGTGTGCGATGACACGCCGCAGGCGATGCGCAGCGGGCAACACCCGCGGGTCGAGGCCTTTCTGAAAGATGTTTCTCTGGCTTAACTATCGGGACGTGAAGAGGAAAAACTATGATTGCGCAGTGGCAAATTGAGCAGTTTCATCAGCAGGGTTATCTGGTGGTCGAAGGGGTGCTTTCCGCCGCCGACATCGCCACTCTGCAGAGCGATTTTGACGGCTGGGTCGAGGAGAGCCGCCGCCACGCGTCGGCGTGGGGGGAAACCCTCGACGGGCGGCCGCGTTTCGATATCGAGCGCGACCATGCTCCCGACCATCCGTCGCTGCGCCGGGTCGCCTCCCCGACGGAGATCTCCGAGGCGTATCGCCATACTGCGCTCAACTCGCGGATGACGACCATCGCCGCGCAGCTGATCGGCGGCAGCGGCACCCGCTTTCACCACAGCAAAATTAACTCCAAGCTGCCGCACACTGCCACCGAGGTGAAATGGCATCAGGATTTCCTCTTCACCCCGCACAGCAATGACGACATCATCACCGCCCTGCTGATGGTCAGCGAGGTGACGCCGGAGAATGGCCCGCTCAACGTGGTGCCGGGCAGCCATCAGGGGCCGCTGTGGTCCCACTGGCAGGAGGGGCGCTTCACCGGAGCGGTGGATGACGAGGTGGTGACGACTCACTGCCAGCAGCCGCAGGCCTGTTTTGGCCCGGCGGGCTCAGTCTGCTTTATGCATACCCGCCTGCTGCACGCCTCCAGCCCCAACGAAACCACCCTGCCGCGCACCCTGTTCATCAGCGTCTACGCCGCCGAGGATGCGCTGCCCTTCGGCGAAAACCCGCTGCCGAGCCGCCATGCCGGCCAGCTGGTGGCCGGGGAAGAGAGCGGTCTGGTGCGCAGCACCGATAACCAGCTTCGTCTGCCGCAGAAGCCGCGCGGCGCTTCGTTTTTTGTTCAGCAGGCCGGTGCCGATCGCGCCAGCATGTAATTCGCCCACACTCCGGAGGTTTTATGACACGCTTTTTCGCACCACGCCCGCTGGCTCTGCTGCTCTGCGCAGCGGGGGCTCTGACATCCCTGAACGCGCTGGCCTTCCAGCAAAGCGGCAAAATCACCGCCGGTTCGGACATGACCTTTTTCCCTTACGAGTATATGGAGAACAATAAGCCGGCGGGGTTTGATATTGAACTGCTCGACGGCCTGGCGAAGAGCATGGGCCGCGAGGCGGTGAATATCGATACCCGCTTCCCCAACCTGATCCCCGGGCTGCAGGGCGGGCGCTTCGATATCACCAACTCGTCGATGTACATTACCGCCGAGCGCCTGAAGGTGATCGACATGGTGCCGTACCTGAAAAGCGGGGAAGCGATCCTCGCCCGTAAAGGGAGCGACTATCAGCCAAAGACCCCGGAAGACTTCTGCGGGCATAAAATCGGCTCGATGGGCGCCACCTCGTGGCTGGCGCAGTTGCAGAAGCTTTCCGCCGACTACTGCGTGAAGAAGGGGCTGAAGCCGATTGCGCTGAGCGTCTATACCACCGACCCGCAGACCACCCAGGCGCTGCTGTCGCGCGCAGTGGATGCGCAGATCACCGACGCCGCCGTGGCGCGCGGGGTGGTGGAAAAGCTGGGCGACCGGGTGGTGATCGCCTCTGACACCCTGATCTATCCGGTGCTGAACGGCTTTGGCGTTAAAAAAGGCAACACTGAGGTGAAAACCGCCCTTGAAGAGGCGCTGAAAAAATACAGCGCCACGCCGGAATACGCCGCTCTGCTGAAGAAATATCACTTCCAGGCGCCGACGGCAGAGGATCTGCAGACCCTGATGCCAAAAGCGGAGTAATGCCCATGCGCGATACCGATGAAGAGCAGATCCGCATCGACCTGGCGGCCACCTTTCGCATCATTGCCCATCTTGGCATGCATGAGGCGGTGGCCAACCATTTCAGCGCCGCGCTCTCCGCCGACGGGAAGACGTTTTTACTGAACCCGAAGTGGAAACACTTTTCGCGCATCCGCGCCAGCGATCTGCTGGTGCTGAACGCCGATGATGAAAGCTGCGCCGCGCGCCCTGACGTCGATGCCACCGCGTGGGCTATTCACGGGCAGATCCATCAGCGGCTGCCGGACGTGCGGGTGGTGCTGCATCTGCACCCGGTGTACACCACCAGCCTCGCCTGTCTGGCGACGCCGCAGATCCTGCCCATCGACCAGAACACGGCCCGCTATTTTAACCGGGTCGCCGTCGATACGCTGTACGGCGGGATGGCGGACACCGCGGCAGAAGGGGCCCGGCTGGCGGGGCTGCTGGCGGATAAACGCCGTCTGCTGATGGGCAACCACGGGGTGCTGGTGACCGCCCCGACCATCGGCGAAGCGTTCGACGATATCTGGACCCTGGAGCGCGCCTGTCAGATCCTGATCACCGCCTGGTCAACCGGCCAGCCGCTGAAGGTGCTGTCAGACGCGGTGGCGGAAAAAACCGCCCAGGACTGGGAGAAGATTGCCGATTTCTCCCGGCAGCACTTTGCCGAGATGAAGCAATTGATGATCGACCTCGATCCCTCCCTGGTGGACTAACCCCGCGCCAGCCCGGGTCAGCCCGGGCCGTCGCTGGCCGCCGCCAGCAGCGGCACGATAATATCGCTGAGCGGCGTCGGTATGCCGTGCTGACGCCCGCGACGCTGCACCACCCCGTTACGAATATCCCACTCCAGCGGTCGGCCATGCAGGCGATCGATCAGAATAGAGGTGCTCAGGTCGGCAGGCGCCCGATGAAAACCGGCGATGATCTCCTCCGGCACGCTGTCGCTCAGGACGGCCCCTTCCGCCCGCGCCACCTGCAGGCATTCGCGCAAATAGGCCAGTCCGAGAGCGGTGATCTCCTCCCGGGCGAACATCCCGGCGCGTCGTCCGGTCAGCACCATCAGTCCGGCGACGGCGTTCTGCAGCAGTTTACGCCAGGCCACGGTGGTAAAATCGGCCGCCAGCTCCACCGCGCAGCGGGTTCCCGCCAGCGCCTGCTGCACCCGCTCCGCCCCCGGCAGGTCCGGCAGCGTCAGTCGCGGCGCGGCGCGCAGCCAGACGGAAGCATCGGCGTCGCGCTGCGCCGGAAACCAGACCACCGACGGCAGCACCGTCGCGCCGCCGGTCAAAGGGGCAAACTGCTGGCGCTGCTCGACGCCGTTTTGCAGCACGCATACCACGGTGTCCGGCGAGCACAGGGCCGTCAGCCAGGGGGCGATAGCCTCCGTCTGGGTGGCCTTCACCGCGACAAACACCAGGTCGAAGGGGGCGGCTATCGCCGTCGGGTCGGTAAGCACCGGGCCGGGCACCACGATCTCACCCTCATCAGTGCGCAGCACCAGCGACGAATGGGCAGTGCGCCCGCAAACCACCGGCGCCCTTCCCACCGCAAACAGGGCGGCGGCGATAGTCGTGCCGATGGCGCCGGGACCAATTAGTGCAACCTCAGGAAATGCTGTCATGCCGAAGACCTCCTCATCATTCACCGCCCTGCGCGGGCAAAAATTGCCCTCCACAGTAGCGAGAAAGCGCGGAGGTCGGCAAGCGGGATGTCGGGAAAAGCGATACGCCTTCCCCGACGGAGGGCTAGTAACGCACGCAGACCGATTTGGTTTCGCACCAGCCGTCGAGCCAGTCCGGGCCGAAATCGCGACCGGTACCGGACTGCTTCATGCCGCCGAACGGCAGGTTGGCGTCAATCAGGGTATGGCTGTTGACCCATACCGTCCCGGCCTGCAGGCGGTCGGTATAGTTGAGAGCCTGGGTCAGGTCGCGGGTCCAGACGCTGGCGGTCAGGCCGAAATCGCTGTCGTTGGCCAGGCGCAGCGCCTCCTCGCCGTCAGCCACCCGCACCAGGTTCACCACCGGGCCAAACACCTCCTCGCGGGTAAGGCGCAGCCCGGCGTCCGGGTTGACCACCAGCGTCGGCGGAATATAGTACCCCCCGGCATCCGGCCCGGCGCTGCCGCTGATAAGCTCCGCCTTCTGCTGGCGGGCCTCTTCGAGGTAGGCCGCCACCTTGTCGCAGTGGGCCCGGGAGACCACCGGGTTGATCTGCGCCGTCTCCTGCATCCCCGGTCCCACCTGCAGCGATTTCACCGCCTGCTCGAAACCGCTGACCAGGGTGTCAAACAGCGGCGCTTCAATGTAGATCCGCGAACTGGCGGCGCAGACCTGTCCCTGGTTGAGGAAGCTGCCGGTCATCAGCCCCTCAATGACCCACTGGGGATCGGCGTCTTTGAGCACAATCGCCGGGTTCTTGCCGCCCAGCTCCAGCGTCACGCGGGTCAGTCGGTCGGCGGCCACCCGCGCAATCTGTTTCCCGGTGGCCGTCGAGCCGGTAAAGCTCACCTTCGCCACTTGCGGATGCGAGGTCAGCGCCGCGCCGCAGCCGGCGCCGCTGCCGGTGACCACGTTGAACACCCCGTCAGGAATGCCCGCCTGGGTCGCCAGCTCCGCCACCCGCAGCAGGGTCAGCGGGGTGGTTTCCGAGGGTTTGATGACGATCGAGCAGCCCGCCGCCAGCGCCGGCATCACCTTCCACATACCGATCATCAGCGGGAAATTCCACGGAACGATGCCCGCCACGACCCCCACCGGCTCTTTTTTGGTCCACGCCTGGTAACGGGCCCCTTGCGGGAACGGGATCGAGACGTCCAGCGTCCGGCCGCTGATTTTGGTGGTCAGCCCCGCGGTGTAGCGCATCCAGTTCAGGGTGCAGCCGACCTCGAAGGCGCGGGAGATGGCGATGGATTTACCCTGCTCAAGGGTCTCCAGCTGCGCCAGCTCCTCGCCGTGCGCCTCCACCAGATCGGCAAAGCGCAGCAGGATGCGCTCACGGTCGGCCGGGGTGCGACCGGCCCAGCGGCGATCGACGAAGGCGCGCCAGGCGGACATCACCGCCCGGTCGACATCCGCCGGGCTGGCGTCGGCGGTGGTGGCGATCGCTTGCCCGGTGGCCGGATCCCAGACGGTTAACCGGTTTTCGCTCTGCGCGGCGCAGGGAGCGCCGTCGATATACAGGCCATGCTGACGGTCTAAAAACTGCTGGACGCTGGCAAGCAGCGCTATCTGAGAGGTGGACATACCCTTTCCTTATTCTTCGCGGATAGTGCTTTCAGTCTATGTCCGGTTGGCGGCTGGCGCTTTTTTCTCTGTGACATTCGTTTGCGCCGCTGTGACAGTCGCCGCAATTCCGTCGCCTGCCCTGACAGAAATGTGCCGCAGGTAATAGTTCTTTCATATACCCGCCATCGCGCCCTTGCCTGAGGCGGCATAAATGCAACAATGCAGAAACATTATTATTACAGGAGAACGGCGAATGATGACCACGGCTGAGGGGGGGCTGGCCTACCAGCGCTGGCTGGCGACGATCAATCAGGTCTGCGGCCATTTCGCCGCCCGGCCGCTGGAGGGACGCTTTCACGGCGAGATTGACGCCCGCTACGCCGGCAGTCTCAAAGTCAGCACGGTCACCGCCGCCGGCGTCAATCTCTACCGCACGCGCAATGAGATCAAACGCGATAACGACGCCTGGTTCTATACTGTGTTTCAGCTCGCCGGCGAAGCGGTGATCGAACAGGACGATCGCCAGGTGACCCTGGCGGCGGGGGATATCACGCTGATCGACGCCGCCCGCCCGTGCTCTATCGTCTGGCAGCAGACTTCGCGTCAGGCTTCGCTGCTGCTGCCGCGCCAGCGGGTGGCGCCGACGGGCGAGATCGCCACCGCCTGCCGGCTGGACAAGTCTCTGCCGATGGTGCAGCTCAGTCAGCGCCTGCTGCTGGAGAGTATGGGCGGCACGACGCTCTCCGCCAGCGAGAGTGAGGCGGCGCTGGACGCGATCGCCTGCCTGTTGCGCCCGGTGCTGCGCCAGCGCGAGCCGACCCCGTCCCGGCGGGACCAGCAGTTTCAGAAGATCATTGCGTTAATCGACGCGTCCATTCAGTCGGAACACCTGCGGCCGGAGTGGCTGGCCAGCGAGACGGGAATGTCGGTGCGCAGCCTCTACCGGCTGTTTGCCGACAAAGGGCTGGTAGTGGCGCAGTATATTAAGAACCGGCGGCTGGATCTGTGCGCCCGGGCGTTACAGAACGTCCATGACGACGAAAAGCTGGCGGGGATCGGCTACCGCTGGGGCTTCAGCGACCACAGCCATTTCTCCACCGCCTTTAAGCAGCGCTTCGGCGTCTCGCCGGGCGAATACCGTAAGCGCTGCCGCTAACTATTTGCGCAGCCACTGGCCGTTCAGCCCCTGAACGTACTCCCCGGGCTGAGCGCGGGCCACCAGCTTCTGTCCGGCCATTTTCGCTACCTCATCCACCGGCAGATTGTTGTCATCCGCCAGCTGCTGGTAGCTTTCACTGCGCGCGGCGTTAATCTGTTTCACCAGCGCCAGCGTCTCTTTATCCTGACGCAGCGGCGCCAGATAGCCGTTCAGCGTCTCCCCCACCCGCCCCTGCTGGCGCGCTTCGTTCAGGGTCAACGCCAGCGCGGGCGCGCTGAGCAGAGTCAGCGCCAGCGCTGCGGTTAACAGTCGTTTTCTCATCGTCGCCTCAGAACAAATCGCTGCGGGATTTCAGCAGGTTTTCCACATCCTTATCGACCTTGATATGGATCTCATGCTCAATTTTGACATTCATATTGATGGTGATGGGCTCTTTCGACGCCGCAATTTCGATACGCGGCGTACAGCCGGCGAGCAGCATCGACGCCACGATGGCCAGTAACAGCTTCTTCATTTAGGTTCCTTACATGTCTTACCGTCCGTACAGCGCTGCACGGGCAGCGTGGCATTTTGCTCAAGCCACGCCTGTAAATTGTCGCCGAAGCGTAAACTGCGCCACAGATCGAAAATATTCTCCTCATGAGCGTAGTTTAAATGCACGGTACTGCTTTTCCCGTCCACCCGGCTGGTGCCGTTGATGGCGGCCTTAAGCGTCAGCACGCCCAGATTGTTGAGGTTAATCTGCGTCGATGAACGGGAGATCTCCATATAGCGCAGCCAGTTGATCGCCGCCCCGGCGGAGACGTTGTCCGCCACCAGCGCATCGGCGGTGTCTTTATCGAGCCGCAGCGTCATCGGTCCGTCATTGCGCAACCAGCCGTCGTGGATAATCCATTGATTATTCTCCAGCCACAGCGGCAGCGCGCCGCTCACCGCCCCGGACATGGCGAACTGCTTCACCTTGACCGCGCTGGTCAGTTCGCTGCTGGAGATGTGCTGCAGACGGATCAGCGCCGGGTCGCGCTGCGGCATGCGCAGCTGCAGCAGGGTCAGCTTGCCGCCTAACAGGTCGACGCTGACGTCGCTAAGCTGCAGCGGATTGGCCTCGCTCCATGGCCAGGTGCCCTGCAGGTCCGCCGTCAGGTTGCGCGCGGTGACCTGGTTGACGATTTCGCCAATGCGCAGGGAGACCGGACGGCGGGTGCCTAGCTGCCAGTGGCCATCGCTGAAGCGGAACGGCAGAACGAAGTCGACGCCATTGATCTGGTTATCCGGCATCCAGGCGCTGCCGCCCTTCAGGACGCCATGACCGCCCGCCTCAAATCCCTGCCCGGCTGCCGCCGAGAAGGCCACCTGCGCATAGAGACTGCCTTCGCGCAGGTTCATCTTCCAGTCCGGCGGCACCAGCGGCTGGAATACCGTCAGCGACTGTTTAGGCCACCAGGCCTGGCCGCGCAGCCGTTCGCCATCCCAGCGCCCGGTCAACCGCACCGGGCCAATGGTATCGGCGTGCAGCGCGCCGGTGAACTGGAACCACGTCGGGTCCCGGCCGTCGACAGCGAATTTCAGCGTCGACGCCGGGAGATAGCTGCCGCCGGAGAAGGTGGTTTTTGCCGCATCCAGCGACAGCGCGCCGGTCAGCCGCGGATGCTCAGCGTCGCGCAGCCAGCGAATCGGCTGCTCGAGGGTCAGACGCGGCGTGCTGACCCGCATCGTGCCGTACTCGAGCTTATCGAAGCCAGTGGAGAGGCTGCTCAGCGTAATGGCATTGTCCCGCCACTCACCGCTGCCCTTCACATCCCAGCGCGCCTGCATTGGCGTGAAATGCCCCTCGCCCCAGTAGCGCCACTGCCAGCGGCCGCTGTCGGGCAGAAAATCGTTCGCCAGGCCGTCCAGGTGCAACGTAAAGTCGCCCATCTGCTGCTCATGGGCGCGGAGGATCGCCTGCAGGCGGCCATCGACGCCCTGCTGGGTGACCTTCACCCCGGCCAGCGGCCAGCGGATTTCGTCAATGTTCAGCGCGTCGATCACCCGCCCGCGCGAACGCAGTAGCGCCCCGGGGTGAAACGCCAGCTGCGGGCTGACCAGCGACCCGCTGAGCTGGGCCGGCAGCGCGGCGTAAAAGATCATCTCCCCCAGCTTGGCCTCGCCGGTGAGCCGCAGCGGCAGGTCGCTGTTATCCATACTTAACTTGCCCGGGCCGATATTCAGCACCGCGTTGCCTTTGCCGGCATGCCCCTCGGTGAGCACATTTAAGCGGCCGCTGACGATCATCTGTTCCGTGCCCTGCTGCCAGTTACCGACCGACAGCGCCACGCGGCCGCTCAGCGGATACGCCTCGTAGCGGATGCGCCAGCGTCCGTCGCTGATGGTGATCCGTTCCGGGGTGATCTCCCACGGCAGGTCGAGAATAGGCTCCACCTCGCCGCGCGGGGTGACCAGCAGCTGGCCGCGATTATGCTGCCACGCCAGCTCGGCATCGATCCATTCTGCGGTCTGCGGGAATTCGAAGGTGCCCTGCATCTGGCCATCCACCGGCAGGCCATCCGGCACCAGCGGCAGATGGAAGGTCCCCACCAGCTTCACCGGCGGCTGATCGTCAGTCAGCCGGGCGCTGAACTGGCTGACAGTGAGCGCCTGGCCGCGCAGGCGCGCCTGCAGGCTCAAATCGTTTCCGGCGAAGCCAATATCCTGCTGCGCAGGCGTCAAGGACATCACCAGCCGCCCCTGCCATTTTTCCCACGGCGACAGCCGCAGGTTCTCAATGGTTAACCAGCTGTAGGGCAGCATTGATTGCCATTCGGCGAGGGTGCGCGGCGACCCCGGCGCGGGATCGCTGGCCGGCAGTTTGCTCAGGCAGGCGCTGTTGATCTCCAGCTGGCCAATATGCAACCGCCAGCGGCTGGGGCGCGAGAGACGGGCATCGGTCACCCGGGCGAGTTCACAGTCGCCCACCAGATAGCGTAGATCGGGGATCAGCAGGGCGGAGCGCGTAAGACACGGGCTCTCCTGCAAAGCGATATGAGTACCCACGGGCAGCCAGATGCCCGCCAGCGTCGGCACCCAGTGGGTCAGCGTCAACAGCAGGGTTAGCGGCAGTAACACCAGCGCTAACACCAGCGCGATGGCGGCTTTATATTTACCCTTCATGGGCAGTTAATATCCTGATTCAACATAAGTAAAAGCCGAAAGGCGCCCATTGTGACACGTTCGACCAGTGAGTGAAAGTTTGCGACCTGTTAAAGCATAGTTGCCAGCCGGTATCGCGGCGCGGCGATCGCTCGTCACTATTTAGCTTTTGTTTAAGCGCTACCTGCCACACTCCAGCCAGTTCGGTTTTGCTTGCGGGAGAGACAGTGTCGTTAATTATCTCGCTCATTGAGAGCGCACAGGGCCACTATCCATTGGTATTACTGATGGTTTTCCTGCTCACTTTCACTAAATCCTGCGCGCTGGTGTCGCTGGCGATCCCGGGCACCTCCGGCCTGCTGCTGCTGGGGACATTCGCGTCCGCCAGCCTCGGTCATTTCCTCTTAATGTGGTCCAGCGCCAGCCTCGGCGCCATCGGCGGATTCTGGCTCTCGTGGTGGTTAGGCGTTCGCTATCGTCACCGCCTCACGCAGTTGCGCTGGCTGACCGCCGAGCGGCTGGCCCGTAGTCGACTCTTTTTTCAGCGCCGCGGGCTGTGGGCGGTCTTTTTCAGTCGTTTCCTCTC
Source organism: Klebsiella sp. JB_Kp042 (assembly GCF_040065275.1). Classification (NCBI taxonomy): domain Bacteria; kingdom Pseudomonadati; phylum Pseudomonadota; class Gammaproteobacteria; order Enterobacterales; family Enterobacteriaceae; genus Klebsiella; species Klebsiella sp. JB_Kp042. The sequence continues at coordinate 34,860 of NZ_JBEAJL010000017.1, read as the reverse complement.
TCCCCTGCGCGCCACCCTGCCCCTGGTCAGCGGCGCCAGCGGCCTGCCGCTGTGGTCGTTTCAGCTGGCTAACGTCACCTCCGGTCTGCTGTGGCCGTTTCTGCTACTCTCCCCCGGCGCTTTAAGCCTGAGTTTATGGTGAAAAAACTTTGTCTTTCAAAGAGATTCCGCAAATCCGCGATATGCTCTAGAATTAGGATAAGCACCTGCTATTTAAACTATTTTTTAATAATTGTACGCTTATTTTAAATATGCTACCGTGACGTTATAATCACTGGAGAAAAGTCTTATGAAAATCGCGGTTTACAGTACGAAGCAGTACGATAAAAAGTACCTGCAGCACGTTAATGATACCTACGGCTTTGAACTGGAATTCTTCGACTTCCTGCTGACAGAGAAAACCGCCAAAACCGCCCACGGTTGCGAAGCGGTATGCATCTTCGTCAATGACGACGGCAGCCGTCCGGTGCTGGAGGAGCTGAAGGCTCACGGCGTGAAGTATATCGCCCTGCGCTGCGCCGGGTTTAACAACGTCGACCTCGAGGCGGCGAAAGCGCTTGGCCTGCGCGTCGTGCGCGTCCCGGCCTACTCGCCGGAAGCGGTCGCTGAACATGCGATCGGCATGATGATGTCGCTTAACCGCCGCATCCACCGCGCCTACCAGCGTACCCGTGATGCCAATTTCTCCCTCGAAGGCCTCACCGGTTTCACCATGTACGGCAAAACCGCCGGGGTGATCGGCACCGGGAAAATTGGCGTGGCGATGCTACGGATCCTTAAAGGCTTCGGCATGCGTCTGCTGGCTTTTGATCCGTACCCAAGCGCCGCCACGCTGGAGCTGGGGGTGGAATATGTTGACCTGGCCACGCTGTACAAGGAGTCGGACGTGATCTCCCTGCACTGCCCGCTCACCGACGAAAACTACCATCTGCTCAATCGCGAGGCCTTCGATCAAATGAAGGACGGGGTGATGGTGATTAACACCAGCCGCGGCGCGCTGATCGATTCCCAGGCGGCCATCGATGCCCTGAAGCACCAGAAAATCGGCGCGCTGGGGCTGGACGTTTATGAGAACGAACGCGATCTGTTCTTCGAAGACAAATCCAACGACGTGATCCAGGACGACGTCTTCCGTCGCCTCTCCGCCTGCCACAACGTGCTGTTCACCGGCCATCAGGCGTTCCTCACCGCCGAGGCGCTGATCAGCATTTCGGAGACCACCCTAGGCAATCTGCAGCAGGTCGCCAACGGTGAAACCTGCCCGAACGCTATCGTCTGATTCCTTTCCCTTTTGTGCTCCTCTCCCCGGGGGGAGCACATTCAGATAATCCCCACAGATCCCCGCTGCGATACCGTTACACTGGCTTTGTTTTATTAGTAATGTGAATGTTTTGGAGTAAAAATGAACAAATTTGCGGCATTACTGGCGGCAGGGTTGCTGCTGTCCGGCTGTGTCTATAACAGTAAGGTGTCCACCGGTGCGGAACAGCTACAGCATCATCGTTTCGTGTTGACCAGCATCAACGGCCAGGCGGTGAACGCGGGCGACCGGCCGCTGGAGTTGAGCTTCGGCGAGAAGATGGCTATTACGGGCAATATGTATGTTTCGGGCAATATGTGCAACGGCTTCAGCGGGGAAGGTAAGGTGTCGGACGGCGAGCTGAAGGTTAAATCGCTGGCGATGACCCGGATGCTGTGCCACGATGCCCAGCTCAATACCCTTGACGCGACCATTGGTAAGATGCTGCGCGAGGGCGCGCAGGTCGATCTGACGGAAAACCAGTTGACGCTGGCGACCGCCGACCAGACGCTGGTCTATAAACTCGCCGACCTGATGCACTAGCCGGCGTGGTGAACCCGCTGCGGGGCTGCCATTAATAGCCGCAGCTTCCGCCCGCCAGCGCCTGCTCGCTGCAGCGTTTACCGTTCGGCAACGCGCACATGCCGATCGCCGAACCATCGAGCTGACGAGCCACCGATAACGAGCCGCCTATCATGGCGCAGTTGGCCTGGCCGGCGTCGCTCATCGCCGCCCGCATTCCTGGCGTGACGTGCGCCGCCGTGGCCTGCTGAACGGGTTCACTACTGCACGCCGACAGCAACAGCGCCGCACATCCCACTAATATCGCAGCTCGCATTTTCTCTCCCCTCGGAAACGTCTTAAAAAGCAAACCCAAGAATAATAGGCAGCGTGGCGCGCGGCGTCGAGAGGGGAAGTACGTATTTATGCGTCTCATTAACATTTTCTAGCAAATTTCTGCCTAAAGGTTGATCTCCCCCGGGTTCGCCACCGGACAATCGCTAGCCTTCACGCCCTGGAAAGCCACTTTCTCCGCGAACCGCGCAAAATATTGATCTGGTCACGGGTGGCCGCCGCATTGAGGACACAAATGCAAAAATGGCGGCATCAACGGTTTGCTAAACTACCTCTTATATAATTACAGGGCGCGTCGCGGTTTTACGCGTCCATTCTTTTGCGCAATGTAAGGGTGTCTTCCTATGATTACTATTGATGGTAATGGCGCGGTCGCTTCCGTCGCGTTTCGCACCAGTGAAGTTATCGCCATCTACCCGATCACGCCCAGTTCAACGATGGCGGAACAGGCCGACGCCTGGGCCGGCAACGGGCTGAAAAACGTCTGGGGCGATGTGCCCCGCGTGGTCGAAATGCAGTCGGAGGCAGGCGCCATTGGCGCCGTACATGGCGCGCTGCAGACCGGCGCCCTCTCCACCTCCTTTACCTCATCGCAGGGCCTGCTGTTGATGATCCCCACGCTGTACAAACTGGCCGGCCAGCTGATGCCGTTTGTCCTGCACGTCGCCGCCCGCACCGTCGCCACCCACGCGCTGTCGATTTTCGGCGACCATTCCGATGTGATGGCGGTCCGCCAGACCGGGTGCGCCATGCTGTGCGCCAGCAGCGTTCAGGAAGCGCAGGATTTCGCGCTGATCTCGCATATCGCCACTCTGCAAAGCCGGGTGCCGTTTATTCATTTCTTTGATGGTTTCCGCACCTCGCACGAAATCAACAAAATCGCCCCGCTGGCGGATGACACGATTCGCGCCCTACTGCCGCAGGAAAAAATCGCTGAGCATCGCCAGCGCGCGCTCAATCCGGAACACCCGGTGATCCGCGGGACCTCGGCCAACCCTGACACCTACTTCCAGTCGCGGGAGGCCACCAACCCTTGGTACGACGCGGTTTATGATCATGTCGAGAAAGCGATGGATGACTTCGCCGCCACCACCGGCCGCCAGTACAAACCGTTTGAGTTTTACGGCCATCCGCAGGCGGAGCGCGTCATCGTCATTATGGGCTCGGCCATCGGCACCTGCGAAGAGGTGGTCGATGAGCTGCTGAGCCGCGGCGAGAAAGTCGGCGTACTGAAGGTCCGCCTCTATCGTCCGTTCTCCGCCGCCCACCTGCTGGCAGCGCTGCCGGAGAGCGCCCGGGCGGTGGCGGTGCTGGATCGCACCAAAGAACCTGGCGCGCACGCGGAGCCGCTGTATCTCGACGTGATGACCGCCCTGGCGGAAGCCTTTAACCGCGGCGAGCGCGAGACGCTGCCGCGGACCATCGGCGGCCGCTACGGTCTCTCTTCCAAGGAGTTCGGTCCGGAATGCGTGCTGGCGATATTCCATGAGCTGCAGGCCGCCCAGCCGAAGCCGCGCTTTACCGTCGGCATCTATGACGACGTGACCAACCTGTCGCTACCGCTGGGCGAAAATACCCTGCCGGCAGAGGCCAAGCTCGAAGCGCTGTTCTACGGCCTCGGCAGCGACGGCAGCGTGTCGGCCACCAAAAACAATATCAAAATCATCGGCAACTCCACCCCGTGGTTCTCCCAGGGGTACTTTGTCTATGACTCGAAGAAGGCGGGCGGCCTGACCGTCTCCCATCTGCGGGTCAGCGAAAAGCCGATTCGTTCTTCATATCTGATTTCGCAGGCCGATTTCGTTGGCTGCCACCAGCTGCAGTTTATCGATAAATACCAGATGGCCGAGCGGCTGAAGCCCGGCGGCATTTTCCTGCTCAACACGCCGTACAGCGCCGATGAAGTCTGGTCCCGCCTGCCGCAGGAAGTGCAGGCCACCCTGAATCAGAAAAAAGCGCGTTTTTACGTGGTCAACGCGGCGAAGATCGCCCGCGAATGTAGCCTCGGGGCGCGCATTAATACCGTGATGCAGATGGCCTTCTTCCATCTGACTCACATCCTGCCTGGCGACAGCGCGCTGGCGGAACTGCAGGCGGCCATCGCCAAAAGCTACAGCAGCAAAGGTCAGGAGCTGGTGGAACGTAACTGGCAGGCGCTGGCCCTGGCCCGCGAGTCCCTGGCGGAAGTGCCGCTGCAGCCGGTGAATGCCAGCAGTCCGAACCGCCCGCCGGTGGTCTCCGACGCCGCGCCGGATTTCGTCAAAACGGTCACTGCCGCCATGTTGGCCGGCCTCGGCGATGCGCTGCCGGTCTCCGCCCTGCCGCCGGACGGCACCTGGCCCATGGGCACCACCCGCTGGGAGAAACGCAACATCGCCGAAGAGATCCCGATCTGGAAGGAAGCGCTCTGCACCCAGTGTAACCACTGCGTTGCCGCCTGCCCGCACTCGGCAATCCGCGCCAAAGTGGTCGCGCCGGAGGACATGGAGAACGCCCCTGCCAGTCTGCACTCGCTGGACGTTAAATCCCGCGATATGCGCGGGCAGAAATACGTTCTGCAGGTCGCCCCGGAAGACTGCACCGGCTGCAACCTGTGCGTGGAAGTGTGCCCGGCAAAAGATCGCCAGAACCCGGAGATCAAGGCCATCAATATGATGTCGCGCCTGGAGCATGTTGAAGAGGAGAAAGTGAATTACGATTACTTCCTCAACCTGCCGGAAATCGACCGCAGCAAACTGGAGCGGATTGATATCCGCACTTCGCAGCTGATCAGCCCGCTGTTTGAATACTCCGGCGCCTGCTCCGGCTGTGGCGAAACGCCGTATATCAAACTGCTGACCCAGCTGTATGGCGACCGGATGCTGATTGCCAATGCCACCGGCTGCTCATCCATTTATGGCGGCAACCTGCCCTCGACCCCGTACACGACCGACGCCAACGGCCGCGGCCCGGCGTGGGCCAACTCGCTGTTTGAGGATAACGCTGAATTCGGGCTCGGCTTCCGCTTAACCGTCGACCAGCATCGCCAGCGCGTGATGCGCCTGCTGAGCGAATTCGCCGACCAGCTGCCGACAGAGCTGAACGCGGCGCTGCATGCCGAGGCGACGCCGGAAGCGCGCCGCGAACAGGTGGCAGCCCTGCGTCAGGCGCTGGCCGGCGTGCAAGGCGCTGAAGAGCTGCTGACCGATGCCGACGCGCTGGTGGAGAAATCCGTCTGGCTGATCGGCGGCGACGGCTGGGCCTACGATATCGGCTTCGGCGGTCTGGACCATGTGCTGAGCCTGACGGAAAATGTCAACATTCTGGTGCTCGATACCCAGTGTTACTCCAACACCGGCGGCCAGGCGTCAAAAGCCACCCCGCTGGGGGCGGTCACTAAGTTTGGCGAGCACGGTAAACGCAAGGCGCGCAAAGATCTTGGCGTCAGCATGATGATGTACGGTCATGTCTATGTGGCGCAGATTTCGCTGGGCGCGCAGCTGAACCAGACGGTGAAAGCGATTCAGGAAGCGGAAGCCTATCCGGGGCCGTCGCTGATCATCGCCTACAGTCCTTGCGAAGAGCATGGCTACGATCTGGCGCTCAGCCACGATCAGATGCGTCAGCTGACCGCTACCGGCTTCTGGCCGCTCTACCGCTTCGACCCGCGTCGGGCGGAAGAAGGCAAGATCCCGCTGGCGCTGGACTCCCGCCCACCGTCAGACGCCCTGGCTGAGACGCTGCTCAATGAGCAACGCTTCCGTCGCCTGAATGCGCAGCAGCCGGAAGTGGCGGAGCAACTGTGGAAAGACGCGGCCGCCGACCTGCAGAAGCGCTACGACTTCCTCGCCCAGCTGGCGGGCAAAGCGGAGAAATCACCGAGCGAGAGCTAAGGTTATTTTTCCTCCCGCAGCCATAAAAAAAGCCCGAACATAAAGTTCGGGCTTGTCGTTTTACCGATAAACAAAATCATTCCGCAGAATGAGACGGCAAATAAAAATGCTTGGCATGACAATAAAGGCATATAACGCCCGAATAATACGCGATCAAACTAAATATGTATAATTTTTATTTTGTATATTATTTGTAGATATATTCACCATAATTATCACCATTACTTCAGACGTATTTTATTTAGATTTTACTTATATCGTAACAATTGAGTCTTACCATATCTCAGACCGCTCCTTTAGCATGAGTTCACTTCCTTCCCGGAAGCTAGAACATAAAAACAGTTAAAGGAATTTCTTCATGAAAAGAAAAGTACTGGCCCTCGTTATTCCGGCTTTATTAGCCGCTGGCGCTGCGCACGCGGCGGAAATTTATAATAAAGACGGAAATAAATTAGATGTCTATGGCAAGGTAGACGGTCTGCACTATTTCTCCAGCGACTCGAAAAAAGACGGCGACCAAACTTACGTTCGCTTTGGCTTTAAAGGCGAAACCCAGATCAACGATATGCTCACCGGTTATGGCCAGTGGGAATACAACGTTCAAGCCAACAACACCGAAAGCGCCGGCGATCAGGCGTGGACCCGTCTGGCCTTCGCCGGTATCAAAGTGGGCGATTACGGTTCTTTCGACTATGGTCGTAACTACGGCGTGCTGTACGACGTCGAAGGCTGGACCGATATGCTGCCGGAGTTCGGCGGCGACTCTTACACCTATGCGGATAACTTTATGGCAGGCCGCGCCAACGGCGTCGCGACCTACCGCAACAGCGATTTCTTCGGTCTGGTGGATGGTCTGAACTTCGCCCTGCAGTATCAGGGTAAAAACGAAGGCCAGAACGCCCAGGATATCAACGTCGGCACCAACAACCGCAGCAGCGACAGCGATGTTCGCTTTGACAACGGCGACGGTTTCGGTCTCTCCACCTCCTATAACTTCGGCATGGGCATCAGCGCGGCTGCGGCCTATACCTCTTCTGATCGTACCAACGACCAGATGACCCAGACCAACGCCCGCGGCGATAAAGCCGAAGCCTGGACTGCCGGTCTGAAGTACGACGCCAACGATATCTACCTGGCGACCATGTACTCTGAAACCCGCAACATGACCCCGTACGGCAATGACGGCGTGGCCAACAAGACGCAAAACTTCGAAGTCACTGCTCAGTATCAGTTCGACTTCGGTCTGCGTCCGGCTATCTCCTACCTCCAGTCCAAAGGCAAAGATCTCTATAATACCGGCAGCTACGCCGATAAAGATCTGGTCAAATATATGGACGTCGGCGCCACCTATTACTTCAACCGTAATATGTCCACCTACGTTGATTACAAAATCAACCTGCTGGATGACAACGACAGCTTCTATAAAGACAACGGTATTTCTACCGACAACATCGTCGCGCTGGGCCTGGTTTACCAGTTCTGATGCGCCAGCCCGCCGGTTCCGGCGGGCTTTCTCTCTCTCTGCATCGCAGCAGCTAAAACAAAACAATATATCCCACAGCTTAAAATAGCCGTCCGTTTAGTGATATAGTCGTGCTCAGTCAGTGCCTGCCCGAGGACGTCCATCATGCATCATCACCCGGTAAAATCTTCCCGAATTATCTCTGTCGCCTATGATGACGCCTCCGCCACGCTGGAAATCTGTTTTTATCACCAGCCGCCGTTGCAATATACCGGGGTTCCACCGCGTATTTTTCGTGACTTTTTACAGGTGGTGTCAAAAGGCCGATTTTATGACGGCGTGATAAAGGGAAAATTCCCCGAACGCAAGCCACGTTAATGTCAAAGTGTGACTGCGGTCATGATACAAAACGTGCCATAATGCCGTACAATATGAGGGGATACTTAAACAGGAGGTTTTATGAGCAGAATGATTCTTGTCCCCATCGATATCTCTGATAAAGAATTTACTGAACGCATTATCAGTCACGTTGAATCGGAAGCGCGGATTGACGACGCTGAGGTCCATTTCCTCTCCGTTATCCCTTCCCTGCCTTATTATGCCTCACTGGGAATGGCCTATACCGCCGAACTGCCTGGTATGGATGAGCTGCGCGAAGGGACGGAAACACAGCTTAAAGAGCTCGCGAAGCAGTTCTCTATCCCGGAAGATCGGAAACATTTTCACGTTGCCGAAGGATCGCCAAAGGATAAGATCCTGGCCCTCGCCAGGTCGCTACCCGCCGACCTGGTGATCATCGCTTCGCACCGGCCGGATATTACCACCTATCTGCTGGGCTCCAACGCCGCCGCGGTGGTCCGCCACGCCGAGTGCTCGGTGCTGGTCGTTCGCTAACGCCTCAGCCCGCCGCCCGGCGGGCTTTTTATTTTTACTTCTGCCCCTGCCCGCAGCGGAAAGTGCCGGAAAGATGCTGACATTCCGCCCCTGAATCCGTACCATACACGCCACGGTTGTCTGTCAGACCTCATTAATTGCTACGCGCCAGCGCCACGTTGTCCAGCGGCTGGCAGAACGCGTGCTCTTCTGATGCCACACTATGAATTGAGCCACTATTACATGCTGCAAAATCAAGAAATCAGTAAAAAAGAAAAATACAACATCGATAAGCTGCAGAAACGTCTGCGCCGCAACGTCGGTGAGGCGATCGCCGACTTCAATATGATTGAAGAAGGCGACCGCATTATGGTTTGTCTGTCAGGCGGCAAGGACAGCTATACCATGCTGGAGATCCTGCGTAACCTGCAGAAAAGCGCGCCCATCTCCTTCTCGCTGGTGGCGGTGAACCTCGACCAGAAACAGCCCGGGTTCCCGGAGCATATTCTGCCGGCGTATCTTGAGCAGCTGGGCGTTGAATACAAGATTGTCGAAGAGAATACCTACGGCATCGTCAAAGAGAAGATCCCGGAAGGTAAAACCACCTGCTCGCTCTGCTCTCGCCTGCGCCGCGGCATTCTCTACCGTACCGCCAGCGAACTCGGCGCCACCAAGATTGCCCTCGGCCATCATCGCGACGACATCCTGCAGACGCTGTTCCTGAATATGTTCTACGGCGGCAAAATGAAAGGAATGCCGCCGAAGCTGATGAGCGATGACGGCAAACACATCGTCATCCGCCCGCTGGCCTACTGCCGCGAAAAAGACATCGAGCGTTTCTCCCAGGCCAAGGGCTTCCCGATCATTCCATGCAACCTGTGCGGGTCGCAGCCTAACCTGCAGCGCCAGGTGATCGCCGATATGCTTCGCGACTGGGATAAGCGTTATCCGGGACGCATTGAAACCATGTTTAGCGCGATGCAGAACGTGGTGCCTTCGCACCTGAGCGACGTTAATCTGTTTGATTTTAAAGGCATCACCCACGGTTCTGAGGTGGTGGACGGCGGCGATCTGGCGTTTGATCGGGAAGAGATTCCCCTGCAGCCTGCCGGCTGGCAGCCGGAGGAAGAGGACGCCCGGTTAGATGAGCTGCGTCTGAACGTAGTGGAAGTGAAGTAACCCGAAAGCGTCTCAGGCCGCCGCCTGAGACGCGCTATTCTGCCCTTACTTCAGCAGTCGTACGCGGCAGGCTTTGCCTTTGATCTTACCGTTTTGTAACTGCTTATACGCTTTCTGCGCCATATTCTGGCGGATCGCCACATAGACGTGGGCCGGATGGACGGTAATTTTGCCGATATCGGCGCCATCAAACCCCATATCTCCGGTCAACGCCCCCAGCACATCCCCCGGGCGCATTTTCGCCTTTTTTCCGCCGTCGATGCACAGCGTCGCCATCTCCGCCGTCAGCGGCGTGATAGCGTTGCCCGTCGGCGCCGGCAGCCAGTTAAGGGATAATTGCAGCATGTCGGCCAGAATGGTGGCGCGCTGCGCCTCTTCCGGCGCGCAGAAGCTGATAGCCAGGCCTTGTTCGCCGGCGCGGGCGGTACGGCCGATGCGGTGAACATGCACCTCCGGATCCCAGGCCAGCTCGAAGTTCACCACCAGCGCGAGAGATTTGATGTCCAGGCCGCGGGCGGCGACGTCGGTCGCCACCAGAACCCGGACGCTGCCGTTCGCGAAGCGCACCAGCGTTTGATCGCGGTCGCGCTGCTCGAGGTCACCGTGCAGCGATAATGCGCTCTGCCCGGCGGCGTTGAGCGCATCGCAGACCGCCTGGCAATCGCGCTTGGTATTGCAGAACACCACGCAGGACGCCGGCTGATGCTGGCTGAGCAGACGCTGGAGCAGCGCAATCTTGCCGTGACGGGAAACTTCAAAGAACTGCTGTTCGATAGCCGGTAACGCATCGACGCTGTCAATCTCAATCGTTTCCGGATGACGCTGCACCCGACCGCTGATCGCCGCGATCGCCGCAGGCCAGGTGGCGGAAAACAGCAGCGTCTGCCGGTCAGCCGGCGCGAAGCGGATCACCTCGTCGATGGCGTCGCTGAAGCCCATATCGAGCATGCGGTCCGCTTCATCCATCACCAGGGTCTGCAGCGCGTCGAGAGAGACCGTCCCCTTCTGCAGATGATCGAGCAGACGGCCCGGGGTGGCGACGATAATATGCGGGGCGTGCTGCAGTGAATCGCGCTGAGCGCCAAACGGCTGCCCGCCGCAGAGCATCAAAATCTTGATGTTCGGCAGGCAGCGCGCCAGACGGCGCAGCTCGCCGGCAACCTGATCGGCCAGTTCGCGGGTCGGACACAGCACCAGCGACTGGGTCTCAAAGCGCGACGGATCGATATGCTGCAGCAGGCCCAGCCCGAAGGCGGCCGTTTTTCCGCTGCCGGTTTTTGCCTGCACGCGCACATCTTTCCCCGCGAGGATCGCCGGCAGGGCGGCGGCCTGAACCGGCGTCATCGACAGATAACCCAGCTCGTTAAGGTTGGCTAATTGGGCGGCAGGTAAAACAGTCAGGGTAGAAAAAGCGGTCACAATGTATTCTCGTATTAAAGGACAGACGATCTGCAGGCGCGTATCCTCGCAGATCTCCGCGCCTGATGCGACAATTTAATCGGCTCTTCATCAGGCGGCGGATCGGGCTGCGGCTGCGGGCGCGGTCGCGGATCGGGTAAAGGAACCGGATCGTTCGGCTCGGGCGAGATGGGGATGGACTGGGCTGTCAGCCCTGAAGCGTAACGCATAGTGGCCTCCCGGAAAGTGATACGGGCGTACCCGCAGGCGTAAACGGCCTGAAGACCGTCGGGTGTCTTAGTAAGCGTAGAAGCTGGTCAGGAGAGCGCAAAAAAAAGCCGACTCAACAAAGTCGGCGTCGTACGAATCAATTGTGCTATGCAGTAATTCAAAAAAGGAAGTAAGACAATATGGAGCGCAACGCCCATCGCTTGACGTTGCATTCACCTGCGAGAGAGATATTGCCCTGAATGGGTAGAGGGTTTATTGATTTCGCTCAAACATTGCCGGGTTTTCCCGGCATCGTCGCCGCCAAAAGGCGATTCTTTACAACCATTTACTGCGATGTAACCACCACGCAACACCACCGATGACAACGACTAACATCAGGCAGAAGAGGCTAAAGCCCAGATGCCAGCTGTTACCTGGGATCCCCCCGAGGTTGACGCCGAACAGGCCGGTTAAAAAGGTGCTGGGCAGAAACACCATCGCCATCAACGACATCGTATAGGTCCGCCGCGCCAGCGACTCCTGCATAATCTGGGCGATCTCATCGCTCATGATCGCCGTCCGGGCAATGCAGCTGTCGATCTCGTCCAGCCCGCGCCCCAGCCGCTCGGCGATATCCTGCATCCGCCGCCGCTGATCGTCGCTCATCCACGGCAGGCGTTCGCTGGCCAGCCGGGCGTAAACATCGCGCTGCGGCGCCATATACCGGCGCATCACAATCAGCTGCTTACGCAGTAGCGCGAGAAAACCGCGCGGCGGCACCTGCTGATCGAGCAGGTCGTCTTCGAGGTCGATAATTCGGTCATGCAGTTGTTCAATAAACTCACTGGCATGATCGGTCAGCGCGTCGCAGACTTCCACCAGCCAGCTGCCGCCATCCGTTGGCCCATTGCCCTCCTTCAGGTCGCCCAGCACATCGTCCAGCGCCAGCACTTTGCGCTGACGAGTGGAGACGATCAGCCGCTCATCCATATACAGACGCATCGCCACCAGCTGGTCTGGCCGTTCATCGGTACTGCCGTTGATGCAGCGCAGGGTAATCAACGCCCCGTCGCCGATCCGCGTCACCCGCGGTCGGGTGCTCTCGCCCGCCAGGGCATCGCGCACGTTATTGGGCAGCAACGGGGTGGCCGCCAGCCAGTCGGCGCTGTCGCTATGGGTATAGTTGAGATGCAGCCAGCAGGGCTTCTCTTTGTCGATAATATCGTCATCGGCGAGCGGCTTCACGCCCCCCTGCCCGTCGAGCACCCACGCGAAGATCGCGTCCGGTATCTGCAACTCCGAGCCTTTAATCGCGTCCACTCAACCTCCGTTAATCCATGCCTGTCGCATTGCGCGCGCTCTGTATAAGGTACGCGAAAGCGCGCTTTTTCGCTGTTTATTGCCCGGTGAAAGAGGCTAATCGCTTCATTAAAAAGCGCTTTCCCCCGGGCCGCGCCCGCTTCCCTCATTTAACGTTAAAGTGTAGTGAAATCAAGTTCTTCAGGTTTTCCACGGTTCAGTGCGACCTTTTGCGGTTTATTTTGCGTCTTTTTGCTGTATTATGCCGTTTATTGCGTCAATTTGCGGAGTCCCTCGCCATGCATAAGCTCGCGCGACAAAAACACATCCTTGACCGGCTGAGTGAAACCGGTCAGTTGAGCATCAGCGAACTGGTTGATGCGCTGCAGGTGTCGGCCGATACCATACGCCGGGATCTCAGTGAGCTGGAAAACCAGGGGGTACTGCAGAAAAGCCACGGCGGCGCCATCGCGCTTAACGTCCCGGCGATGACGCGCCAGGGAAGAAACGCCCTGCTCCCCGGAACGAAACAGCGTCTGGGCCAGCAGGTCGCCGCGCGCATCCCCTCCGGCTCGACGCTGTTTCTCGACGCCGGCAGCACACTGCTGGCCGTCGCTACCCAGCTGAAAGGCCCCATGACCGTGATCACCGCGTCGCTGGATATCGCTCAGCTGTTCAGCGACCGCGCCGATATCCAGCTTATCCTGCTTGGCGGCCAGTGGGACAGTGAACAGCGGCTGTTCGCCGGCAGCGCCACGCTGTCGCTGGTGGCGCGCTACCGCGCCGATATCGCGATTCTCGGCGCCTGCGCGTTGCATGCCGAACTGGGCCTGAGCGCCAGCCAGGAGGCCGATGCGGACGTAAAACGCGCCATGCTCGCCGCCAGCGCGGAACACTGGCTGGTGGCGGACCATACCAAAGTCAACCATTGCGAACCCTGGCTGGTGGCCGGTCTCAGCGACATTCACCATCTTTTCCTCGATCGTCCCTGGCCTGAGCTGGGGGATGACCCTGCCCTCTCTGTACATATTGCTGACGCTTAACAACGTGGAGAACCTGATGAGTAACAACACGATAAATATCGCCCTGATTGGCTATGGCTTCGTCGGTAAGACTTTCCACGCGCCGCTTATCCGTTCGGTGCCGGGCCTGAACCTGGCCTTCGTCGCCTCGCGCGATGAAGAGAAAGTCAAACGCGACCTGCCGGACGTCACGGTGATCGCTTCCCCGGAAGCGGCGGTCCAGCACCCGGATGTCGATCTGGTGGTTATCGCCTCCCCTAACGCCACGCACGCGCCGCTGGCCCGCCTGGCGCTGAACGCCGGCAAGCATGTGGTGGTGGACAAACCCTTTACCCTTGATATGCAGGAGGCCCGGCAGCTGATCGCCCTGGCGCAGGTGAAACAGCGGCTGCTTTCCGTCTTCCATAACCGCCGTTGGGACAGCGACTATCTCGGTATCCGTCAGGTTATTGAGCAGGGCGCCATCGGCACGGTGAAACATTTTGAGTCCCATTTCGACCGGTTCCGCCCGGAAGTCCGCGTCCGCTGGCGCGAGCAGAACGTCCCCGGCAGCGGCTTATGGTTCGATCTGGGGCCGCACCTGATCGATCAGGCGCTGCAGCTGTTTGGTCTGCCGCAGTCGGTACAGGGCAACATCGCCACCCTGCGCGACGGCGCGGAGATCAACGACTGGGCGCATGTGGTCTTAAACTACCCGGCGCATAAAGCGATCCTCCACTGCAGCATGCTGGTCGCGGGGGGCTCCTCGCGCTTCACGGTGCATGGCGATAAAGGAAGCGTTGTCAAAGCGCGTGCCGACCAGCAGGAGAGCCAGCTGCTGGCGGGTGTGGTGCCGGGAAGCGCCGGCTGGGGCGAGGATGAGGATGGGCTGGTGGTCTATGACGCCTCGCTGCAGACCCAAACCCAGCCTACCCCGCCGGGCGATCAGCGCCAGTACTATTTGCAGATCCGCGACGCGTTGAAGGGCCTGATCGCCAATCCGGTGCCGCCGGTGCAGGCGCTGGCGGTGATGGCCGTCCTGGAAGCGGCGGCGCGCTCTGCAGAAAGCGGCGTGGCGCAGACCCTCGACCTGACCGACGACGAGCGCAACGCGCTGCGCTAAGCCTGTCGTTACTCCGGTTATCTGCGCAGCCTGCAGGTAACCGGATCGCCACCCCGACTGCAGAAATAATCACTGCCTGTCAGTAGATTATCCTTTCTTTATCCTGCCTTTTTGCCTAAAGCACCGCTGGAAATTTCAGCCAATTGGGAGGAGGATAGAGAACAGGTCGATCGTGATGAGAACAAGGTTGCTGACGCTGTGGACGCGGTGACCGCAATACCGGACAGGAGAAGCTCATGTACTACACGTTAGGAGATACCACTCTCCATTTTTATCGCTATCAGTGCAAATTCTACGTCGCCCACTGGGAAGGAGGGAACGTGATGGACGAAAAATTTAAACCGTTTATCGAGCAGATCACTGAGAAGACCGGGCTGGACGCGAAGCGCGTCGAGACCGCCGCGCGCGATTATTTTACTAACGTGGATTAACAGGCAGCCTGTTGCGGTATACCGAAGGCCTGGCCGACGCGACTGCCGTTGATCTCCCCCCTTCCGCCGCCACGGCCCTCGTTCCCGCTGGCGGCTCTCCTTCCCCACGGCGATAAACAGGATAACGACCAGCCAGAACCCCAGGCTGTCTGCCCCACCCTTTTGTCAATTTTCAGACCGATAACGTGAGATGTCATTTATCGTAATTATCTATTTCCCCGTGATTTTTAGTCGAAACAATATCGCCCTGCCGCCAGGCAGGGCGTCGGCGACTACCGCTCCTCCAGCGCCGCCACCGGCTCCGGCGCGCTTTTCCTGCGCAGCAGATAGCCTGCGGCAAGGATCAGCAGCCATACCGGGATCAGGCAGACGGAGATGCGGATGTCCGGGGTCAGATACATCACCCCGAGGATCCCGGCGAGAAACAGCAGACACAGCCAGTTTGTCAGGGGATAGGCGAAACTCTGGAAAGCCGTTACCTTCCCGGCCCGCTGCATGGCGCGGCGGAACTTAAGATGAGTGATGCAGATCATCGCCCAGTTGATGACCAGGGCGGCCACCACCAGGGCCATCAGCAGGGCAAAGGCTTTCCCGGGCATCACATAGTTAATCACCACGCAAAGCGCCGTGGCGACGGCGGACACCGCCAGGGCGGTCAACGGGATCCCGCGGTGGTTCACCCGCAGCAGCGCGCGCGGGGCGTTGCCCTGCTGAGCCAGGCCGAACAGCATCCGGCTGTTGCAGTAGACGCAGCTGTTGTAAACCGACAGCGCGGCGGTGAGCACCACCAGATTGAGGGCGTTGGCCACAATATTGCTGTCAATGGCGTGAAAGATCAGCACAAAGGGGCTTCCCCCTTCCACGACGTTCCGCCACGGGTAGAGTGACAGCAAGACCGCCAGCGACCCCACATAAAAAAGCAGAATACGGTAGATCACCTGGTTGGTGGCTTTGGGAATGGTTTTATGCGGTTCGTCGGCTTCCGCCGCGGTGATCCCCACCAGCTCAAGCCCGCCGAAGGAGAACATGATCACCGCCATGGCCATCACTAAGCCCGTGATACCGTTAGGGAAAAATCCCCCGTCCTGCCACAGGTTGGCCACCGTCGCCGCCGGCCCGCCGTGACCGCTAAATAACAGATAGCAGCCAAAGGCGATCATGCTGATGATGGCGGCCACTTTGACAATCGAGAACCAGAACTCCAGCTCGCCATACACTTTGACGTGCGTCAGGTTGATGGCGTTGATCGCCACGAAGAAGATTGCCGCCGACAGCCAGGTGGGTACCTCCGGCCACCAGTACTGAATATAGATGCCCACCGCCGTCAGCTCCGCCATGCTTACCAGCACGTACAACACCCAGTAATTCCAGCCGGACATAAACCCGGCGAAGGGCCCCCAGTAGCGGTTGGCGAAATGGCTGAACGACCCCGCCACCGGCTCCTCTACCACCATTTCGCCAAGCTGACGCATGATAAAGAAGGCGATAACCCCGGCGATGGCGTACCCCAGCAGGACCGAGGGGCCTGCCATACGGATCGTTTGCGCGATACCTAAAAACAGTCCGGTGCCGACCGCCCCCCCGAGGGCGATTAACTGGATATGGCGGTTTTTTAACCCGCGCTTTAACTGATGCTCTTGCTGCGTTGTCATCTCTGACCTGCCCCTGTCTGTAAAAAGTCACTTTCGCCGGTAGCAACTTTCAGGCCAGCGGATCGTCGCGGAGCGTCAGGCCAAAACTAATCCATTGAATGATATTGAAATATTATTTTCCAGTTCGTTCTGAAAGCTGGTCATCGCGCCGCTGACCTGGCGCATAACGCGCGAAAATTGGCCAGTTTACGCACAGATCATGAGAAAACAAGTGTCTTAATGCATGAAGCTGACCCGTTTTGGTGCATCCGGTTTGCCGCCGTCGGGTCAGGCTTCACGCCAGGCAAAAAACTGTTAGGCTGGTAGCCACTTTTACGTTCCGCTAGTGGCCACTATGTACAACATCGACGACTATGATCTGAAAATTCTTACCCTGCTGCAGGCCAATGGCCGTTTGACCAATCAGGAGCTTAGCGAGCTTATCGGCCTGTCCGCTTCCCAATGTTCGCGCCGCCGTATCGCCCTTGAACAGGCGCAGCTTATCCTCGGCTACCATGCGCGTCTGGCGCCGGATGCCGCCGGGCAGGAGATGCTTGGCCTGATTGAGGTGCGCCTGCTGAATCACACCCCGCAATGCGTGGAGAGCTTTCATCAGATGCTCAGTGAGGTGGACGCCATTCTGGACGCCTGGAAAACCACCGGCGACGCCGATTATCTGCTGCGGGTAACGGTCCCGGACCTGCCCGGACTGAGCCATTTGATCAGCCATATTCTGGCGCAAAACAAAGGGGTGGCTCATCTGAAAACCGCCGTCGTGCTCAACCGCCTGAAGGAGAACGGCCAGCTGATGCCGGGCACGCCCTCGCTGCGCTGAACCGGAGCACAGTGCCCTGCGCTGGTGCAGATGCGGGGCCAGTCAATGCGTGATAAGCAGTAAATTCGCACAATTTACGCATTTCATAACCATTATGCGCACGACCCGTGCGATTTTCTCTTTCCGACAGAACAACAGGTTAGGCTAAACCACGGCTATTTTTTCCGCAACCAATCGACCGGGCACGCTCCTCTGGTGCGATTTTTGCAAACAAGAGCTTATCCTTGTTAACGAAAAGATAGTGCTTATTTATGGATAACGTCCTTTCCCCTGAAAAACTGACCCACACCTGGCTGGAGGATGCCCTGGCGCTGCTGTTCGGCACGCTGATGATCTCCTTTGGCATTATCCTGTTTCGCCAGGCCGGCGCCCTGACCGGCGGGACGGCAGGCATGGCCTTTCTGATCCACTACGCCACCCACCTGCCGTTCGGCGTGGTTTTCTTCGCCATTAACCTGCCCTTCTACTGGCTCTCCGTCCGGCGGATGGGCGCCGCCTTCACGCTGAAAACCTTCTGCGCGGTCGGACTGGTGTCGCTGTTCTCCGACCTGCACGGCTACTTTATCCATGTCGATCGCCTGAACCCCTATTACGCCACCCTCTTCGGCAACATCATGGTCGGTATCGGCTTTGTGGTGCTGTTCCGCCATAAAGCGAGCCTCGGGGGCGTCAATATTCTGGCCCTCTATCTGCAGGATAAAAGCGGCATCCGCGCCGGTAAATTCCAGATGGTGGTGGACGCCTGCATCGTCACCGCCTCGCTGTGGGTGGTTAGCCTGCCGATGCTGCTGGTCTCTGTCCTCGGCGCCGTGATTTTGAATTCGATTATCGCCATGAACCACCGCCCGGGACGCTACGCGGTGTAATGGCTTCACCTTTAACGGTCATTTCAGGAGTAACCACTGTGTTCCAGAACGTTGACGCCTACGCGGGCGATCCTATCCTGTCGCTGATGGAAGCCTTTCAACAGGATCCCCGGGCAGACAAAGTTAACCTTAGCATCGGGCTGTACTATAACGAGCAGGCCATCATTCCTCAGCTGGAGGCGGTCCGTCAGGCCGCTGACCGGCTGCAGAGCCAGTTGCACAAGGCCAGCCTCTATCTGCCGATGGAGGGACTGGCTCCCTATCGCCGCGCGGTCCAGACGCTGCTGTTTGGCGAACACCATCCGGCGTTGCGTGCCGGACGCATCGCCACCATCCAGACGCTGGGCGGCTCCGGCGCGCTGAAGGTGGGTGCTGATTTCCTCAAGCGCTACTTCCCCGACTCCGCGGTCTGGGTCAGCGATCCAACCTGGGAGAACCATGTGGCCATCTTTGCCGGGGCGGGTTTCGAGGTGCATACCTATCCCTGGTTCGACAGCGCCACCCGTGGGGTCAATTTCCCCGCGATGCTTGCCGCCCTCCAGCAGCTCCCGCCGCGCAGCATCGTGCTGCTCCATCCTTGCTGTCATAATCCGACGGGGGCCGATCTCGCCCCCGAGCAGTGGGATCGGGTGATTGAGGTGTTGATCGCCCGGGAGCTGATCCCGTTCCTCGATATTGCCTACCAGGGTTTTGGCCGCGGGCTGGATGAAGATGCCTATGCCATACGCGCCATCGCCAGCGCCGGGCTGACGGCGCTGGTCAGCAACTCGTTCTCGAAGATTTTTTCACTGTACGGCGAGCGTGTTGGCGGCCTGTCGGTGGTCTGTGACAACGCCGATGCCGCCGGGCGCGTGCTGGGCCAGTTGAAAGCTACCGTACGCCGCAACTACTCCAGCCCGCCGGGGTTTGGCGCCCAGGTGGTGTCGCAGGTGCTCAACGATCCCGAGCTGAATGCCCTGTGGCAGGGGGAAGTGGAGGCCATGCGCACCCGCATCAGCGCCATGCGCGTCGCGCTGGTGAAGGCCCTGCAGGCAGCCCTGCCGGCGGCGGATTTTTCCTATCTGCTGACCCAGCGCGGCATGTTCAGTTACACCGGCTTTAGCGCCGATCAGGTAGACGTTCTGCGTGAAGAGCATGGCATCTATCTGATTGCCAGCGGTCGCGTCTGCGTGGCCGGGCTCAACCACGGCAATATTGCGCGGGTAGCCAGCGCCTTCGCCGCGGTCTGCGCACGCTGATCCGCTTTCCCGCTGGCCGGGGCAACCCCGGCGCGGTATAGCAGTTATTCGCGACGCAGTCGGCGAGCCAGGCGGGTGCCCAGCGTCTGAATAAGCTGGACAATAACAATCAGCACCAGGGCGGTGGTGAGGGTGGCAAAGGCGTCGAAACGCTGATAGCCGTAGGTGATCGCCAGGTCGCCGATCCCGCCGCCGCCCACCGTTCCCGCCATGGCGGTCGCGCCAAGCAGACCGATGGTCGCGGTGGTAAGGGCCAGAATCAACGACGCCGCCGCCTCCGGCAGCATGAAATGCCAGACGGTCTGCAGAGGGGTCGCGCCCATGGCGTCTGCGGCCTCAAGGATCCCCTCATCCACCTCCAGCAGCGAGCTCTCCACCAGCCGGGCAATATAGGGGGCGACAAAAACGATCAGCGGCACGATGGCCCCCGCGGTGCCGATAGTCGTGCCCACCAGCAGCCTGGTGAAGGGCAGGATCACAATCAGCAAAATGATAAACGGCAGCGAGCGCAGCAAGTTGATCAGCGGATTCAGCGCCTGATGCACCACCGGGTTGGCCACGATGCCGCCAGGACGGCAAACCACCAGCACAATTCCCAGCGGGACGCCGAGCAGCGCGCCAAAGCCCAGTGAGATGGCGACCATAATCAGGGTATCATGCAGCGCCAGCAGAAACTGCTCGCCGGTAATGGCGGTATCAATAAGATCAAACATGGATGATTTTCACTCCTGCGTCGGCCAGATGGGTGATGGCGCGTTCGGTTTCGTCAGGCTCGCCGAGGAGTTGCACAATCATAAATCCCAGTATCCGGCCCTGAACTTCGGACATGCTGGCAAACAGGATATTCACCTCGACAGCATACTCGCGGATCAGGCGGTTAATGATCGGCTGCCGGGCCGTCGCGCCGATAAATTCGAGGCGTAAAGCCCGGGCGCCGTTGTCGCGCTGCAGGAGCGATGCCACCCGCTGCGGCAGGCGATCGTGCACCACCGACTGCACGAAACTGGCGGTGACCGGATGCTGCGGCTGGGCAAAGAGATCGAAAACCGTCCCCTGCTCAACAATGCGCCCGGCCTGCATCACCGCCACCTTGTGACAGATTGTCTGGATCACTGACATTTCATGCGTAATCAGCACAATGGTGATGCCATAGCGGCGATTAATCTCCTGCAGCAGCAATAAGATCTGTACCGTAGTATGGGGGTCGAGCGCCGAGGTGGCTTCATCGCACAGCAGCACCGACGGGTTGGTGGCCAGCGCCCGGGCGATACCGACCCGCTGCTTTTGCCCTCCCGACAGCTCATTCGGGTAACTGTGCATTTTGTCGCTCAGGTCGACAAACGCCAGCAGCTCCGCAACCCGCGCCTGGATAAAGGCCTTGTCGCGTCCCTGCAAAATAAGCGGGATAGCGATGTTATGAAATACCGTTTTCGAATTCAGCAGATTAAAATTCTGAAAGATCATGCCGATATCTTTTTTGATCGCCTGCAGGCGCTGGCCGCTGCAGTCCTGGAGCGACTCACCGTTCAACACCACCTCGCCCTCACCCGGCATTTCCAGACGATTGATCAGCCGCAATAAGGTGCTTTTTCCTGCGCCGCTATAGCCAATAATGCCGAAAATATCGCCCCGGTCGATACTGAGATTAATATCCTGCAGGGCCAGAACCGGATGCCCTTTTCTGTTAAAGGTTTTACTGACATGGCGAAATTCTATCATCGCGTTATTCATTTTAAATAATCAGGCAGCAGGTAACCATCATACTGCGGATGGCTGAGAATATATTTTTTGAAATCGGCAGAGTGATAGCCGTCGATGATATCTTTGGCAAACTGCGCCTTCTGATTTTTACCGGCAACGGTCACAACGTTAATAAAATGGCTGGTAGCGGCCTCCAGCTTTAATGCCGAGGTAAGCGCCATGCCGCTGGAGACGGCGAAATTGCCCTGAATCAGGCCATAGTCGACGTCCGGCAGCGCGCGAACCTGCTGGGCATTGTCCATCTCCTTAAGCACGATGTTATAGGGGTTGGCAACGATGTTACGCTGCGAAAAGGTGGCGGGATCGCTGTCCGGTTTAATCTTCACCCAGCCGAGGCTTTCCAGCACCAGTACCGCGCGATATTCGTTCGACGGCTGGTTTGGCACCGACACCACCGTGCCGGCTGCCGGGGTGCCCAGGGTCGTCAGTTTGCCGCCGTACAGACCCATCGGCGGCGTGGGTACCTGCACAATGCCGACGTTATCGATCCCCAGTCGCTCATTGATCGCTTTCAGGTATACCGGATGCTGCATAATATTCGCTTCGATATCGCCGCGAGCTACCGCGTCATTGACCTGAATACCGTCGCTGAAATCTTTATATTCGATTTTATATCCTTTACTCAATAAATAGGGGGCGACCCCTTTTTCAAATTGCTCTTTATACGGCCCGGGGTTAAAGCCGATACGAATAATTTGATCGGCGGTGGCGTAAAAGGAGGTGGCGGATAACAGGGCGAGCGTCATTCCGAGCGCAACTGACTTGTTCATAAGGTATTTTCCTGAAAGGTTGGCGATATCGAGCGATTAAATCACAGCCGAAAGCGGGTTGTAAGCCAGAACGCCGGATTTCCTTTTGCTTATTCCTCATAAACTTTTGCCATCCCGACATATCCTAAAAACAATAATCCTTTGCATATATTGTTATTTAGCCAGACGCAATAAATCCCTTAAAGATGGCAGATTATTGATAACGTAAACCGGGAAAATTATGCCTGATTTCGCTGCTTCACCGCTGGTGGACGCCCTGGAAGAGAATCTGTTCAGCCTGCTGGAAAAACTGGCCGCGGAGGTCAACACCGACGCGCTGCCGTTGATCGACCTCTCCAGCGGCAGTCCGGATCAGCCCACGCCGCCGGAAGTGATTGACTCGCTGCAGAGCGCCATTCATCGTCGTGAAAACCATGGCTACCCGTCGTTCTGGGGCAAGCCGCAGGTCCGCGAAGCGATCGCCCATTTTTATCGCCGCCAGTATGATGTGGAACTCGATCCGCACAGCGAAGTCGCGGTATTTCAGGGCTCGCATATCGGTATTGGCGGCATCCCGCGGGCGCTGCTCCGTCCCGGACAATACCTCATCTCCACCGATCCCTGCTATCCCATTTACCGCTCGGCGGCACTGCAGTCTCAGGCGGCGTTTTATGGCCTGCCGCTCAGGGCTGAGAACCACTTCCTGCCGGATTTTAACGACCTCCCCCGGGAGGTGGCTGACCAGGCCGGGCTGGTGGTGCTTAACTATCCGCATAACCCCACCGGCGCCCTCGCCACGCGGGCGCTGTTCGCCAGCGCCCTGCAGTTTGCCCGCCGTCACCAGGTGCCGATCCTGCACGATTTTGCCTATGCGGCCATCGGCAGCGCGGCCAGCGATGCGCCGCTGAGCCTTTTCTCCCAGCCCGACGCGAAAGCGTGGGGAGTGGAGACCTACACCTTCTCCAAGACCTTTAATATGGCCGGCTGGCGCTTCGGCTTCGCGGTCGGCAACGCCTCGATTATCCGGGCGTTTAAAAAACTGCACACCCACAGCTACAGCACGGTGTTTGGCGCCATTCAGGATGCGGCGATCGCCGCGCTCAGCCTGCCGGCAGAACGGATTGCGCAGCTGACGGCGGTGTATCATCAGCGCCGGGAGTGGGTTCTGCGTCGACTGGCCGCACTGCGCTGGCCGGTTCGTGCCGCACAAGGCACTTTCTTCCTCTGGCTGAGCGTGCCGCCCGGGTACCGTTCACAGGAGTTTGCCCGCCTGCTGCTGCAGGAGGCGCATATTCTGGTGGCGCCAGGCACTGGTTTTGGCGATGGGGGTGAAGGGTTTATTCGCATCAGTCTGACGGCTGGGGATGACGCGCTGAGCAAGGCGCTGGACCGTTTCGCCCGGCTGGCGCTGTTTTAGCGCCCGCCTCGCGGAGTCGTTACACCTTCAGGTAGCCCGCCATGCGTTGAATACGCGCGGCGGAATAGTCATAGCAGGCGCTGGCGGGTTTACCCAGTACGCGATATTTGGCGCCATTGTAAAAGGCGGTCTTATTCTCCTCTTCCAGAAAGCGCCGGGAGACGGTGTCGCTGAAAATACGGTCGCTATCCGACTGCGGCTGATAGCGGCTGGATTTGACGCTCTCCCACGCCACGCCGATCGGCTTATGGTCATAGCCGGTCATACAGA
Source organism: Klebsiella sp. JB_Kp042 (assembly GCF_040065275.1). Classification (NCBI taxonomy): domain Bacteria; kingdom Pseudomonadati; phylum Pseudomonadota; class Gammaproteobacteria; order Enterobacterales; family Enterobacteriaceae; genus Klebsiella; species Klebsiella sp. JB_Kp042. The sequence goes on along the minus strand of NZ_JBEAJL010000017.1, from coordinate 11,090 downwards.
ACAGCCGGTTGGAGGCCAGCAGATCGGCCTCGATGGTTTTAAATTCCGCCGCCGTAGCGGCGCAGGTTATGCTTAACAGGCAGGCCGAAGCCCATCGGTAAATTGTCATTATTCAGGCGATCCCAGAGAGTTTCCTCCATTCTAAGCGGCTGAAAATTCTGGACGTTCACTTTCACCTATCGTTGCCAGCAAAATCCGCAAAATAATTTACACTCAGACTCCTCGTGCGTTGTCTTAACGACCTGCAGGCCTTCCCTGCGCAGCTCATCCGCCGGGCCAGACAACGAGACGCCGGCGGGAAGGATATAGTCGTCTTTAACGATTAAACGCCCAGCGGGTCCCGCTGGTCAGCGCCCGCTCGAAGGCGGGACGGCCGGGGCCCGCCAGCCAGCCGGCGAAGGTGTGCAGCTGCGGATGCAGCTGGCGCAGGGCGTCGAGGTCGGCGTGCCCCGCCAGCCGCCCGTCGTCCACCAGCCCGGTCAGCTTGTGCAGAAAAGGGCTGGCGGCCAGCACCTCGTCGGAAAATCGCGAATAGGGGATCGGCCGTCCCGCCGCCGCGGAGAATAACGCCTCCAGCTGACGACCGGTCACGCTGTCGCTGGCGATCTCGAACGTCTTGCCGGCAAACCGCGCCGGCGCGGCAAAAATCGCTGCGACAAGCTGGCCGATATCCTCCACCGCCAGCACCTGCATCCTCCCCTCCGGCAGCATAAAAAAGTGAAAATGACCTTCATCAAGGCCAAAACCGGGCATCACCAGCAGCTCCATAAAGGTGGCGGGCCGCACGATGGTCGCCGCCAGCGGCAGGCGGCGGATATGCCGCTCAATCGCCGCTTTGGTGTCATAATGCGCTACGCCAGTCGGCGTCTCCCCCGCCGCGCTGCCGGAGCTGTACACCAGATGCTTCACCCCGCACTCGACGGCAAGGTCGGCGATGGTTATCCCGTAGCGCACCTCCTGCTCATCGGTTACCGTCCCGCCCGGCGAGCTGGACTGCACGCTGAAGACGCCGTCGACCCCGGCCATCGCCGCCCGCATTGCCGCCCGGTCTTCAAAGGTGCCCACGACCAGCTCGGCTCCCCGCGCCGCCAGCGCGACAGCCCCGGCGGAGAAAGGATCCCTGACCAGCGCCCGCACTCGCCAGCCGCGGTGCAGCAGCGCCCGCGCCACCGAGCCGCCCTGCTGGCCGGTGGCGCCAAAAACTAATACGATCTGGGCATTATTCATCACCGTTCCCCCTCGTCAGCAGATCGTTGTCCGGCGTCTCGCCAGCGATACTCCCCTGGCCTGTCCTCCTCCAGCCAACCGCAGGAGGGTCCGGCGAAATGCCCGGTGAACCATTGGGCATGATGGCTTGCGCACCACGCCATCATCTCGCGTCGCGAGCGTTCCGCCTGCCGGGGATCGCCGCAGAACGCCGAGCTCCAGTGCGGATGGGTAAACTGGCGCGGGGAATGAAGAAGATCGCCTGAGAAACAGGCGTTATCATCGCCTGAGGAGAGGATCAGCGCGGCATGGTCCGGACTGTGGCCGGGGGTAGGGATAAAGGCGATCCGTCCGCCGACCAGCGGCCTGGCCGCGACATCCACGGTCTCCAGCTGGCCAGCCTCGATCACCGGCAGCAGGCTGTCGAGCCACAGCGCCCGGTAGCGTTCGCTGTTCTTCACCCGCGCGAGCTCTTTTGCCGAACACAGGTAGCGCGCGTTGGGAAACAGCGGCGCCCAGCGATCGTCCCGCCAGACGGTATTCCATCCGACATGGTCGGTATGCAGGTGGGTCAGTAGCACCAGGGTCACCTCCTCCGGGTTCACTCCCGCGGCGCGGAGATTCTCCAGATAGGGCGTATTAAGTTGATGATAGAGCGGATTGCCGCCGCGCTCCCGACCATTGCCGGTGGCGGTATCGATAACGATCAGATCGTGGGGAGTCTGTACCACCCAGCTATGGATTGACAGCGCGATTGGCTGATTATCGGCGTCCGCCTCCGTCACAGGGAACGCCGCGGGATAGAGCGCCGCCGGCTGCAGGCTAATCTCGCGCTCCGGCACTTTGAATATCAGGCTGTCGCCTGTCTGGTAAGTTTGCATCACTCCCTCCGCGCGCATTGCGCTGGTTGATTTACCGGGATGATATTCACTATGCTGCCGGGATAACCCACATTCAAATTGATTATCATAATGAAGAAAATCATTGAAAATGATTTTAGTCGTATCGATCTGAATTTGTTGACGGTCTTGATGGTGCTGTACCGCGAAGCCAGCGTTACCCGCACCGCAGAGGCGCTGCATCTTGGCCAACCGGCCATCAGCGGGGCGCTGAAACGGCTGCGCGAGATGTTTGACGATCCGCTGTTCGTGCGCAGCGCCAGAGGCATGCTGCCGACCCCGCGGGCGCAAGCGCTGGTGACCGAGCTGCAGCCGCTGATGGAACACCTGCATTCGGCAATGTTTGGCGCCGGGGAGTTTTCCCCCGCCAGCGCGCAGCAGCTTTTCCGCGTCGGCCTCAGCGACTGGAGCGAACACTGGCTGATGCCCCAGCTGTTACCCGGACTGATGCAGGAGGCGCCCGGGGTGTCGCTCCAGACACTCGCCGCCGACCCCTTCCAGGTATGCCAGCTGCTGGAGGCGGATCGCATTGATGTCGCGGTGTCCCTCAACAAGCAGAGCCGCGGGGAGATCGTCAGCGAACCGGTGATGAGCATGGGGGTGACCACCCTCTGGTCGCCGCAGCAGATCCCCTGCCGCGGGCCGTTGTCGGTGGGCGATTTCGTCGCCTGGGAACATGTGATGGTGGCCTATCGCGAAACCGGCCACGGGGAAATAGATCGCCAGCTCGCCAGTCAGGGACTCGCGCGGCGCGTGCGCTTCGCCACGCAGAATTTCTCCACCTTTCCCCTCCTGCTGACCACCCTGCCGCTCTTCGCCACCGTCCCCCAGGGGCTGGCGCAACGCTGGCAGGCGCAGTATGCGCTGCGCGCGGACGCCCCGCCGGTGGCCTACCCGGAATTTACCCTGTGTATACTGCGCCACAAACGCCGGGCGCAGGATCCGGCGCTGAACTGGCTGATAGCGAGGATAAAACAGGCCATGCGCGGCCAATAACCGGGCCGATGCCCCGTCATCAGGCCTCGCTGAGCGGGGGTTGCAGAACGCGCCTGCTCCAGTCGTAAAACGCGCGCACCGCCGGCGGCAGATAGCGGTTTTGCGGATAGACCAGCGACAGGGGAAGATCAGACGCGGCCTGCTCCAGACAGGCGACCAGCGCGCCGCTCTGCAGCCAGGGTTGCGCCAGATAGCTGGCGACGCGGATCAGGCCCAGCCCCTGAACGCCGGCCTGGATATAGGCATCGGTATCGTCGACCACCAGCGTCTCCTGCATGCGGATCGCGCAGTCGCCGTCATCGAGGGAGAAAAGCCAGTCGATGGTCCGCCCGGTACGGTGGTTCAGGTATCCCACCGCCCGGTGCTGGTGCAGATCGTCGATGCTTTGCGGCCGGCCGTGGGCCGCTATCCAGGCCGGCGAGGCGAGGACCATCCAGCGGTAGCGGGCCAGAGGGCGCGCCACCAGGGTGGTGGAATCTTCGATTTGCCCGGTACGGATCACGCAGTCGAATCCCTCCTGGATGATATCTTCCACGTTGTCGCTTGAGCAGAGGATCAGCTCCAGGTCGGGATACTGCTGCAGAAACTCGCCGATCCTCGGCAAAACGCAGTGCCGGGCGAGAGATTGCGGCATCCCCACCTTGAACCGCCCGGCGGGCTGCGCCGAGCGGCCGGGAAAGGAGGCTTCCATCGCCGTCATTTCGGCCAGCAGCCGTTTACACTCCTCGTAATACCGACGCCCCTCCGCCGTCACGCTGAGCTTGCGGGTGGTGCGCTGAAGAAGCTGCGCCCCAAGCCAGGCTTCCAGCTCCTTCACTACCCGAGACACCGTTGAGCGCGGCTGCCCCAGCGCCTCCGCCGCCCGGGCGAAGCTGTGGGCATCCACAACCGCAACATACAACTGCATGGCATCCAGTCTGTCCATTTGGTGCTCCCCCGCCGGTTATTATCCCATTATGACGAACAGTCTAACCCGAAATCCTGTTCTTATCGAATGATGCCCTCCCCCCTACACTGAGCCTGTAGCCAGTGAATACAAGGCTTAACTGAGCAAGGAGTTAAAATGAAAACTGATGATATTAATCTTGAGGAAAAAGTATTAGTTCTGGGAGCGGGACAACTGGGGGCCGCCGTACTGGATGCGCTGGTGCCAGCGGTGATCCAGCGCCAGGGCGCGGTCTCGGTGATCGTCTCGCCGGCGGCCTGGGATGAAACCGGCCAGCTGCGTTCGGCAAGCCACCGGGCGCTGGCCGACGCCGGGGCCGCCTTTCTCGCCGTCGACATCGCCGGTAGTTCACTGGAGACCCTGACCGGGGCGTTTCGCGGGTACAGCACCGTGATTAACTGCATGGGCTTTGTCGCCGGTCCGGGGACGCAGCTGAAAATTACCCGCGCGGTGCTGGCCGCCGGAGTGCCTCGCTATTTTCCCTGGCAGTTTGGCGTCAATTACGATGTGGTCGGCAAAGGCAGCGGCCAGCCGGTCTGGGACGAGCAGTATGATGTCCGGACCCTGCTGCGCGCGCAGCAGGCCACGGAGTGGGTCATTATCTCCACCGGCATGTTTACCAGCTTTCTCTTCGAGCCAGACTTCGATGTGGTGAATTTATCCGCCCGAACCCTTCACGCCCTTGGCAGCTGGGACACCCAGGTGACCGTCACCTCGCCGGCGGATATTGGCCGCCTGACCACCGCGATTTATCTGCATCAGCCGCGGATCGTCAACGAGGTGACGTTTGTTGCCGGCGAAACGACCTCTTACCGGCAGCTGGCGGACACCGTGGAGCGCGTGACGCAGCAGACGTTCAGCAAAGCCGTTCACACCCTGCCCGCCCTGCTGGACCAGCTGCGGACAGACCCGGATAACGCCATGCTGCGCTATCGCGCCGCCTTCGCCCGGGGGGATGGCGTGTGGTGGCCGATGGGCGACACCTGGAATACCCGCCACCATCTGCCGACCCAGGACATTGCCGGCTGGCTGCAGGCCGCGCGCTGATTTTCTCTCACAGGACAGAATGACGATGAACAAGCTGATTCCACTGATCGTATTGAGTTGCCTGCTGCCGCTGGCGGTCAACGCCAGGACCCTCACCGCCACCGGCGATACCCTGGACCACGCGGAAAGTAAAATTCGCCAGCAGGCCGCCCGCGAGGGCGCAACCGCCTATCGGATCATTGAGGCGCGAATGGGTAACAAAGTGCACATCACGGCGACACTCGATAACTGAACCACCGCTATCCGGCTCAGGGAGGAGCCGCCGCCAGCCCGCGCGCCAGATCAGGCGCTCATTCTTTCCCGTCGACGGTCGCGGCCCGGCGGCGCGCCGTACAGGCGAGCGTATTCCCGGGTGAACTGCGACACGCTGATATAGCCCACTTCGCCGGCCGCCTGCGCAATGCTCATCCCTTCCGCCAGCATCAGGCGGCGGGCGTGGATCAGGCGCAACTGCTTCTGAAACTGCAGCGGCGACAAGGTGGTCATGGCGCGGAAATGACGGTGAAAGACCGAAACGCTCATCCCGGCGGCGTCGGCCAGCGCGTCGACGCTGACTGGCTGCATAAAATCCCGGCGCAGCACCGCCACCGCCCGGCGGATCCGCGCCGAATGGCTGTCTGCGATGCCCAGCGCCCGGATGGCCGCCCCGTGAACACTCTGCAACAGCCAGTAATGCAGCTCCCGCCGCAGCCCTTCGCCTAACACCGCCAGCGCCCCCGGTTGATCAAACAGTCTTGCCAGCCGGTAAGCGGCGTCCGTCACGTCGGCATTCATCGGTTCGATACCGACGCGGGGCGCCTCATCCGCCCCTGACGGTCCCACCTCCTGCAGCTCGCGCAGGATAGCCAGATCCAGCTCCAGCACCAGCGCGTAATAGGGAAAACGCTGACTGGCCTCGGTGATCTGGCTGGTGGTGGGGACATCCGCGGCGATCACCATCGCCTCCCCCGGACCATAGTCGAAACTTGCCAGGCCGGTGGTCACGCTTTTGCGCCCCTGCAGCAGCATGGCCACCAGCGGCCTGGCGATGGCCGCCTGCAGATCGCCGGGGTGCAGGGCCCGCACCAGAGTGATGCCGGGAACCGGGGTAACCGCCACCCCGCTGCTATCGACATGAGCATCGGCATACCGGCGGCAGAGAGCGAAGAGTTCGTCGCGCATAAGATCCTTTCAGGCAAGTTTTAAAGCCTCAGTATGCGCTATTTCCCACCAGAAGAGAGGGTATTGAGAGGAATGGGCAAAAAATAACAAGGATTGGGCAACCCGGTCTGGTAGGCACCCCCTATTGTAAGGACTCCACACACCAGAGAGGATCGAACATGACTAAGATTGCACTTATCACCGGCGCTAACCGCGGCCTTGGCCGTCAGACCGCACTGGATATCGCCCGCCAGGGTGGGGACGTCATCGTCACCTGCCGCGGCAATATTGAACAGGCGGAAGCGGTGGTGGCCGACATTCACGCCCTCGGCCGCAAGGCCATCGCCCTGCCGCTGGATATGGCGCTGACCGCCAGCTTTCCGGCCTTCGCCGATAGCCTGCGCGCTGCGCTGGGCAGCGTCTGGGGACGGGACACCTTCGACCATCTGATCAATAACGCGGGACACGGCGAATTTGCCCCGCTGGCCGAAACGCGCGAGGCGCAGTTCGACGGGCTGTTTAACGTCCACGTTAAGGGGGTGTTTTTCCTCGTTCAAACCCTGCTGCCGCTGCTGGCTGACGGCGGACGGATCGTTAACTTCTCCTCCGGACTGACCCGCGTCTCTTATCCTGGCTTCTCCGCCTACGCCGCGGCCAAAGCGGCTGTGGAGATGCTGAGCGTATACATGGCCCGCGAGCTGGGCGGGCGCGGCATCACCGTCAATACCGTCGCCCCCGGCGCTATCGCCACCGACTTTGGCGGCGGACTGGTGCGGGACGACGCGGGGGTTAACGCGCAGTTTGCCGCGATGACGGCGCTGGGACGGGTGGGCGTTCCCGAGGATATTGGGCCGATGATCGCCAGCCTGCTGCGCGACGATAACCGCTGGGTGACCGCCCAGCGGATCGAGGTATCGGGCGGACAGACCATCTGACCAGTCAGGCCAGGACGGCGTCTAATAGTTGCTGATGATGGTCCAGACCAAAGCGCCGATACCAGGGCGCTCCCTTCTGCCCATCGTGCACGAGACGGCCGGCCTCATTGCGCAGGGCATGGAGGGCCGTCAGTTGATAGTCAGAAACAGAGGGGTGGGTCACCAGGTCACGGGCTTTTCCCGCTACCGAAACAATCTGGCTGTAATTAAGGGTAAAGGAGAGCAGCAGTCCCGCCGCCCACAGGCCGAGGATGGCCATCAGACCGCACGCCAGGCCCCGCTCCCACGCCATTCCCACGTGATGCCCGCGTAAACGGCGGCAGTCATCGACGATTCCCTGCCAGGTGGCGGGCAGCGTCAGGAGATGAGGCTGGCCCGCAGGCGAGGTATCAGCCTCCTGATAAGGATCTACGGTACGAGGCGCCGGCAGGCTAAACATTAGGCCTCGCAGCGCAAACCGCTGCCGCGAGGCGGTCAGCCATGGCGCCAGCTGCCAGCGCCATTGCGCGATCCCCCCGTCGAGAAGCTGCTGCCCCAGACGCAGCAGGAAGTCGTGGCGGGTCTCCTCCGCGATCTGGCGCATCCCCTGCTCCCGCAGCGTGGGCAGCATCTGCGCAAGCTGACGGGCGACATCGTCCTCGGTAGCGCGTAACGGGAAGCTAACCCCTACCGCCTGCACCGCGCGGTCAGCCTGCGACCACTCACTGCCGCACAGTTTCCACAGCCAGACCGGGGCGGCATAGCCCAGCAGTTCGCTAATTTTTTCCAGCCCGCGCAGGTCGTTTTCGCTTATCTGCGGCGTCAGGGTGAGAGACGATGGCATCACCCGCACAATCCCGTCCAGAGGACGGCCGCGGCGCAGCTTGCGCAGCGCGATGTATTTTTCTCGGTCAGGCTCCGATACAAGGCTGCCGCCGTAAATCAGTACGGTGCGGTTGCCTTCAAGCCAGTGCTGCCGTTGTAGGCCGGGAACCAGTTGTTCTATTGCCTCATCGTCGCCGGTGACTAAAAGCAGGCGGACTTTGCGGCGCCAGAAGAGGTGGTAGCATTTGCGCAGCACGGTGCCAATGTCTCTGGCGAGCGTCAGGCGCCTTTCCCTGGCCTTCTTTTTGGCTTCATTTTTCTGTGATATTGAGGTCGTTCGTTTGACCCGACTGATGATCCAAAAATGAACGGCAAGGAAAGCCAGGGCGATCACACAGGCAAGTGTGACCCAGAGGAGGCTGCACACAAGCAGAACTGGAGAAATCACTGACCATTCCGTCGAACGCTCTCCGGCAATCAACCAGTATGCAAATCCCCCCAGCATGATCACCAGCGTTACTGCTACAGCAATAAGCAGTACAGTGATCCCGGCAGAAATTTCCTGAGTCTGGTTTTTGTTCTTATCTGTTTCCATGTGGTTTTACGATCCCAAGTGCTAAGGTATGAAGGGGGTCTGACGCTATCCAGCCGCAGGGCTTTGCTTCACTCTTAGCGGTAATTGCAGCGAGCGATATCACAACCAGCGCATCAAGATTTCCAGGATCGCCCCAGTAGTCATCCTGGATATTGTGGGTCACATTCCAGCCACAATCGGCGAGTTCAGGTTGCTCCGGGTGTGAGAAGAGAATGCACCGTTCGGGCGACTCATTAAGTTCACTCTGTTTTTCGGCTCGCAAGGCGACGTGCCGCAGGGACTCACTATCAGAAGGCTCAAAAAATTCACCACGGGATAATGTGACTTCCCCCTGGTTTCCAGCCAGCCACAGTACTGCGCATTCACCAGCAGGACGAGTAGAGTCAGAAGAAGGAGATAAAGACTGGCACCCGGCAATCAAAAAATTAGCCTGCTGTTTATTGTTCGCAAGAACATTAGCCAGTAAGGATAATGTTTTCTCCCCTTGCCATAACTCCGGTAATTCAGGAGGTTTAATTCCCGGAAAACTCTCAATGAGCTGTGCCACAAAGGCTTGCCAGGCTTCAGGGCTCCCCTGCCAGAAATATTTCGCCGGAGAAACGAATAATTCCTTACCTCGCTGCCTTTTCCATTGCAATACCAGCATTTGAGCCAGTTGTTTTTCTCGTTCAATAAGAGCAGAAGAGAAACTTCTGGCAATACGTAACGATTTCCCCAAGGATTCCTGCCTGACTAATGGAGCCTGATGCTCTCGCTTAATCATACGCAGCCAGTCAGAAAGCTCAGCGCCTGCCGGACCAATCAGGACAATATCTTTCAGGGCAAACTGACGCCGATGGATTTCCCACCAATGCCTGCGCTCATTTTCTGTTTCGCGCTCCCAGGTATGTGAATGATGAACTGAAAGGCGAAAAAAGATCGTGCGTACAAACCAGACAACACCGCCGAGTAATACCATTCCAACCATGCAGATAAGAATGATACTGGTATTGGCACCGGATTTTCTTGCCATTGCCGCGATGATACCAGAGAGCAAAACCAGAGCGGCACCTCCCCCAAACCAGCGCTTTGCAATCGGCGGTTTCGCAAGACGATAGCGAGGAAATGTAGGAATAGCTCTCACTGCGCAACCCTGCAATCGGGGTTGGAACTCACCAGCGTGCAACCACATGCGCAGCGATGACCATGTAATGCTACTGGTTGACCGTCAACTTTTGTCAGAGAGCTACCTTCGACAATCGTTGTCATCCCATGCTTATTACATTTCACCGCATCACCTTTCACAGCAATACCTTTACCAAAATAAAGATAGTGACCGCCAATAACTGAACCACCATACTCTTTTAGCGAATCACCCTGCCTGATAATATGTTTCATTAACTTTCCTTAATTAAATTAAACAGAAGGAATAACGAACCATCACCATATTTTAAGAATATCAGCTTTGGTTTCGGCGAGTTTCGCAGCATCCAGGGTTTTACGTGTCTGGCTACCCAATGGCGCAATTCCATTTGTCATTGCAGGTTGAATAATAGATTCTGCATTAATAATTTCAGGCGCACTTGCCGAAGCAGGGGTGATAGAAATCACTTGTTTAATACCAGATGTAATTTCATTCGGAATATTACTGTTGATAGTCGTATTGTCAAAAGTGAGACTGGCTCCTTTTATCGCTGATTTAAGTTGACCTTCAACAAACCGGCCATATTTAGCGATCAATGAGACATTTTTACTCATCAGCTCACCAAAAAAAATCATCCGATAAAGGAAGTAACTTCCCCAGGGTTCTCTGTCACCAAAGGTTGCGTGCATAAACCAGGCGCGTGAGTCATGAACCTGATCGTCAAATAATGATCTGACCAGACGACTTTCTGGCGATTGAGCGGTTTCTCCAGCAGATTGCTTCGGAAACAGTTTGTTAAATAAACTGTCACCTGAACTTTTGATGCGTTCATACTCAACAGAGAAATCATTCTCACTGAAGGAGTATATCACATTAGATAATTGCTGAGACACCGTATATTTCCAGTTTCCCGTAACAGGGCGTGGCTTAGACTGATAATCGGCATTGAATTCTTCTGCCGCCTGTCTTAGCTGAACCTGAGCGATAGCTGGATCAAAATTTTTTGGCCCTGGAGGCAATGGTATGAATTTTTTATTTTTGAACCTATTATCCACGATTGCTCTCAGGCGCGCATCATCCACCTCTTTTTGTTTCCGTTCTTGCTCAGCCTTAGATGCAGCCAGAGTGGCCGGGTCAGAGTCTTTATTTTGCCACTCGGCACCTGAAGATTTGTAAAATCCTTGAGATTTATAAGCACCGTTTACATATCGCCCGATACGCCATGCCGTTATCCAGCCGAGTTGATTTTCTAGAGCTGTAATGACATTTGAACTTGCACGAATGGGGTTATATTGGAACGCATCAGTAGAAGCTTCAGCATTATCTGAAGATAAATTAAGAGTAAGGGAAGGTGCGAACAAGTTCCTGATATGAGATCATCATATTCATCCGGAGCGCA